>CANOKG010000126.1 GCA_947566655.1 uncultured Muribaculaceae bacterium
CACTTATATTGAGGTTAAAAATCCAATGCCTCGTTTGATTGAAGAAACCCGAAGGGCATTGAACCCCGGGGAAAGTACCACGCTATCTTGGAATACACGCCAGATCCAAACGGCAAAACTACAGGTATCTCCCATGCCTACAATCAACTTCGGCAGTTTAATGGAATTCTTTGATAGCTATCCTCATCTATGTTCCGAACAACTTACCTCAAAGGTCCTCTTTATGCTCTATGGCCGTCAATTTCTGAATGCCGAGCAAATGAAACAGTGTGAACGTGCACTTCCTGCAATTATCAAACAGCTATCCTCACGACAGCTGTCGGACGGAGGGTATGTATATTGGCCAGGTAATGCACGGGCAAATTCTTGGGTAACATCCATGGCCGGAGTCGCGCTTGTCGAGGCCGACCGTCAGGGTATCAGCGTTAATCACAGTTGTTTTGATAAATGGGTCGAATATCAGGAAAAAGAGGCTCGTGATTATAGGTATTTCGGAAATAGCGATTTAGACCAGGCTTTCAGGCTATACTCTCTTTCTAAGGCAGGCAGGTCCATGTGGCCGGCGATGAATCGTCTTCGGGAGTCGAAGAGATTGACGCAGACTGCTGCCTATTGCCTCGCTTGTGCCTATGCTATTGATGGTCGTGCAGATGTTGCTGTTAAGCTCATTGAACGTGCCGAAAGAACTCCTTACTCGAGAAGTGACGGTATGTTTCAATCTGTGATGCGTGATGAAGCAATCAAGATGGAGGCCTACTCTCTCTGTAGATATTATGAAAAGGCAATCCCTGTAGCTCGAAGAATTGCCAGTCAATGTTCGGGTAATAATTATGTGACTCAGGATATTGCTTTCTCCACAATTGCCATGAAATCTTTCAGCGGCTTGATGGGCAACGATAACATGTCGGTATCGGTTGTTGAGAATGGAATGAAACCTTTATCATTTGAGAATCTATCAACCATGAAGAATGTCAATCTCTCAACTTCTACCGGGAAAGTTACCATAACCAATACGGGAAAGAGTGTGTTGGAGCTGTCACTGTCAACAGCTTACCGTCCCGATGCCAGAGAATTTATTAAACCAGAAAATAAAATTCTGCAAGTCAGTGTGTCGTACGCCGACAGGAATGGCATGCCTATCTCTGTCACAAAATTGAAGCAGGATACTGAATTTTATGCCCGGGTCACTGTTGTCAACAAGGGTGATGATATAGATGCTTTGGCTATGACTTATGCGATTCCATCAGGATGGGAAATCTGGAATACACGCCTTTTGGGCACTGTTGAGAAAGGTGTAGATTATTTTGACATGCGCGATGACCATATAAGTTACTATTCTTCGCTTGCTGCCGGCAAGAAGATTACCTACAACATACGCCTGCGTTCGGCTTATGCCGGCAAATTCATGCTCCCTCCCGTTGTTTGCGAGGATATGTATAACCCTTCATGCCGTGCAATCGGTACAAATGCATGGGTATCGGTTGTAAAATAACAGATCATCGTCGATCTATTTTGACCATAGCAGCAATCTTACTATTGTTGCTATGGTGGTTTTGTTTGCCTTGCAATATGTTTAACGATGTGCTTTATTCCACAGTGGTTACGGCAAGTGATGGTAAACTATTGGGCGCGAGGGTGGCCGATGACGGGCAATGGCGCTTTCCGCCATGTGACTCGGTCCCCGAAAAATTTGCCAAAGCTCTGATTGAATATGAAGACCGTTCATTTTACAGCCATTTTGGTGTGAGTATGAGGGGAATCGGCAGGGCTTTGATACAGAACATCTCCAATGGCAGAGTTGTAAGTGGTGGGAGTACAATCTCCATGCAGACTATCAGACTCCATAGGCGCGGCCCGCGAAACTTATTAGAGAAAATAGTTGAGATTTTTATGGCTACACGTCTGGAATCTCGCTACTCAAAAGACGAAATTTTAAAGATGTATGTTTCTCACGCTCCTTTCGGTGGCAATGTAGTTGGCATAGACGCTGCCGTGTGGCGGTATTTGGGCAATGACGGGAATGACATGTCATGGGCTGAAGCGGCAACACTCGCAGTGCTTCAGAATGCACCTGCTACCATTCATCTGTCTAAGAACCGCGACAAACTTCAGGCCAAGCGCAACCGCCTGCTGAAGCGTTTATATGAAGAAGGTGAAATCAGTGAGATTGAATATGAATTGTCAATCGAAGAACCATTGATAGGCCAACCCTTTCCGATGCCATCGGTGGCACCGCACCTTGTTGAACACTATCACAATAAGCGGCATGGTCAGCGCACTCTGACAGGAATACTTTATCTCTTGCAAAAGAGAGTTGAGGAAGTTGCAACTTCATGGAGAAGAGAACTTGCCTTGTACGGGATCCGGGATCTTGCTGTAGTTGTGGCTGATGTGAAATCAGGTGCGGTAATCGCATACTGTGGAAATGCCGATATGGAGACTGATAGGGAAGGAAAATGGGTCGATATTGCCCGTTCGCCACGTTCGTCGGGGAGTATATTGAAACCATTGCTTTATTGCGCGGCAATGCAGGAGGGGATAATTTTAGATAACACGATATTACCCGATGTGCCTACCGATTTCGGTGGCTTTGCACCGAAGAATTTCGATGGTAGCTTTTCAGGGATAGTTTCGGCTAATCAGTCTCTCGCATTGTCGCTAAACGTCCCTAATGTTTATCTTCTGAAAAAATTGGGGGTGGCTCATTTTGCCTCGATGCTTCAGAAATGTGGACTTTCCACGCTCAGTCGTCCTGCTCATGAATACGGGCTGTCACTTGTGCTGGGTGGCGCTGAAGTGTCATTGTTAGAAGTAGTGAATTGCTACGCTAAAATTTCCCGGTTCGATTCCCAATTTCCGCTGAACGACTCAGTGGCAATCTATTCCATGTTTGATGCCATGCGAGAAGTGAATCGCCCTGATCAACTTGACTATTCCCGAGTGAGTGACATACAGAATATTGCCTGGAAAACCGGGACAAGTTACGGTGCCAGAGATGGTTGGGCAATAGGAGTCACACCCGGGTATGTTGTTGGCGTATGGGTAGGTAATGCCGATGGAAGTGGAGTGGCTGATTTGACTGGTGCGAGAACTGCCGGTCCCGTGATGTTCGATATCTTCAATCTTCTCCCTCCGTCGGGATGGTTCTCTGTGCCCGAAGGTGATGAAACAAGCGTTTGCCAATATTCCGGACACAAGGCCGGGAAATATTGTAAGGAAACTGTGGTAAGAAAAGTACCTAAGAATGCATCGAAATCACAGCCATGTCCTTATTGTCAAGAAATTCCTGTGTCACTCGATGGAAAGCGTAGGGTTATTGACTGTTCTGAACCGATGGAAATGAAATCGTATTTCATCCTGCCTCTGCTACAGAAACATTTTTTTAAGCAGCAACATGCCGATTATATTGAGCCACCCGTAGATGAAAACAGTTCTGATAACATTAAATTCATATATCCCTATGATGGTGCTGTGATTTCAATTCCTGAGAGTCAGGGAAATGTAATGATTTGCAAAGCCACTGATGCGGAACCGACTGCAACTCTATTCTGGCATCTTGATAATAACTTCATTGAGGCAACAACCGATATTCATCAAATTCAGATTAAACCACGTCCAGGTGCTCACCGGCTAACTGTGATTGACAATGCCGATTCTGAAACATCAATAGAGATTTTAGTCAAATAGGTATTTGCAATGACAACCATCGAGGTGGTCGTTGACGAAGCCTGTTGCTTGAAGGTGGGCGTAGCAGATAGTAGAGCCGAAGAATTTGAAGCCACGGTGTTTCATGTCTCTTGCTATGGCGTCTGACTCGGGGGATGTGACAGGAATGTCGGCCATTGTTGCCGGATGATTTATGACCGGGAAATCTTTGAGGAAGAATGATTTTAGATAGTTGAAAAAACTGCCGAACTCTTTCTGAATCTCAATGAATAGCCGGGCATTGGAAATGGCCGACTGTATTTTGCGGCGGTTTTTGACTATGCCGTCAAATTTCATCAATCGTTCAACATCCTCAGCTGTCATTGCTGCTACTTTTTCAACATCAAAGTTGTGAAACGCCTCACGATAACCTTCTCGTTTCCGTAGGATTGTTATCCATGACAACCCGGCTTGTGCGCTTTCCAAGGTAAGAAACTCAAATAGAGTATGGTCATCGGTAACAAGGCGACCCCATTCTTCATCATGATATTTCACATATAGAGGATCGTCTCCACACCACTGACAACGATATCGTTTCTCTAAGTCCATTTTAATCACATTCATTTTGATCTTAGATTGCAGATTTTTAGATTGCAAATTTACTTATAAGAAGTAATTAGATTGCAAATTTAGCGAAAATCTTTGAGATTTAAGCTATAACACGCCGCTCATCGATAGCGAGAAAGAGTCGTGGTAGGGGAATTTCTCGCAGCCGATGTAGAGGGTATCGAAAGCGCCGGTGACGTTGGGGTTTGCGATGAACCAGTTATACATCTGCGCACCCGAAGCACCTTATCCACGACGGCTTGTGGATATTGCTCACGCAGTTCTACCTCTTTGGTGAACAAGCGCCCGGCATACATCTATGGTGTCGGAGTTGGCATAAAATTAACGGCTTGTTTACTGCAAAAGTAATCAAGCCGTTATATGCCGCAAAAGACGAAAATTATTCTTTCACTATAACTCCTTCATCTGCATTGAATAGATATGTTTCTATTCCTTTGGTTATCTTATACTGTTTTCCATACACTAAACATTCAATGTCATCGTACTCAGGCATAAGAACAACGGCAAAATATGGTCCACCTAAGCTTATACGACGTTTTAATAAACCAAATTTTCCATTTTTAGAAATGTATAAATTTCCTTTCATGGATGCTTTGCTTTTTGCCCACAGAAAATCGAATTTCTTATATTCTGAACACATGTTCCATGTTTGAAATGAAACAAATAACATAACGAAAATCCAAAGAATGCTTAAAAACACTTTCATGCCATCAGACATATATTTATCAGCAATGTCTGAGCCCCAATAAAAGAATAGTGAAGCGATCAACATAATAAGTAATAATGGGAATACTAAAACATTGTTCTTCACAATCTTCTGAGCTGCAAAAGGTTTAAGATTGTCAAGCGAAATTACAGTCGCAATTTTGGGAGATAATGATGGATTTATAGTCTCAGTCATAGAAGTGCAAAATTTTCGTGCAAAAATACTCTAGGACATTTTAAGCAAAAATGAAAATTACTCATCGTCCTCCTGGAGTTTGACAGAATATTAAAAAATAAAAAGTGTAAATCAGTTCATTATTTAGTTACAAATTTACTTATATTTTTGTAGATTCCAAAACGAATCTACATTTACTTATATTTTTTGTTTTGGTGAATTTTTATTAACTTTGTGCCATAATGGGAAAAGCCCATGTGGCGTACTTCTTATTTTACAGTTTAACAACTTCATTTTCAACTATGAAGCATTTGCATCTGACTGAAATAGTTTTCGGCGGCGCAGCCCCTCCCGGGTGCGTCAGGATGTGATGCGCATAGCATTTCACTATCAAATCTTTCAACCGAAAAAGCAATTGACAGCCATTGTTGTGTCCTGACGCAACGTTGTGACTGCCGGTTGTGAGTACATTGACATGTTGGTGTGTCACCGGAGGTAGGCCTCCGGATTGAGATTGGAAAATGAAATATTAACCCTTTTGTTCCTGCCCGGTCTACGGTTGGGCAGTAATTTATTGTATCAACCCTAATCAAACTGTAAAATAAGATGAAAAATAATATATCTCCATTGACTATAGATAACCTTCGGGTTGCTGTCGCCGATGCAACAACCGAAATCAGCGCTAAGTATCCGGCGTTTGATTTATTCGACCAACGTAGAGACCATTCGGTAACATATCAGAACTTTTCTCTCGCCGTTTGTTTTCTTGCGACAAATACTCGACAGCTCAAAAATAACAGTTCGGCCGGGATAAATCGTCCGGTAAGTATTGCTGTTATTAATGCTGACAGTAAAAAAACTCTTGCCGGTCAAACTGTATGGATTACTATAGGCCGTGGAACCGTATCTAAGCCGATGCGTTTTGACCTTCCAATATGCGCTGATGAAATAAGCTTCGACAGTGCTTTTACTGTAATAGTTACTGATGAACTCACCCGAGTTACTTTGGCTCATAAGCAGATCATCTTTTTTGACGAACGAGATTACACGTACCCGATAGCTTCTGATTGGGTGGTGGATGGAGCAAGTGTTTCACCTTATTGCTTAACGCGTAGATTTCGTGCAATAAAGTCAGATCCACTTGTATTCAACAAAGTTCGGTTCGACCTCACACGTCTTAATAAATATCATGTCAATGAATTTCCCGAAATGGAAATTCGTATATTCTTTCCCGATGGGAGTGTAAAGCGCAGTTTCTGTAACGTAGGTTTTGACGATTTTGATAGTTGCGATATGGGCAAGTATCATGCCGAGATGCGCTTCGAGGCATCTGAAGAAGCTATGGGCGTTTGTTATGCAGAGGTTCTTTGCCTTGAGCAAGTAATCAGCGGTTTCGTGTTTTCAACCGATGATGAACCAGATGAAGGCATTTGGTCGGGAGAACAACTTGGTATTATGAATGATTATTCTACAGAGAGTTATGCTTTACGTTATGCTGAATTAAAAAGCACTCTCTCTGAAAATAACGATGATAAATCCCTCTTTTCTGATACTGATTTCGAGGAAGCGCTCGAAAATTTTATATCCTCACAGATAACAGCCGATAACGATGATTTGGAATGCTCTGACAATCGGGAATTGGAAGTTGATAGCAAAACTGGATCTATTGGAAATACCAAAGAAGAAGTGTCATTCAGTTCAGCAA
>CANOKG010000127.1 GCA_947566655.1 uncultured Muribaculaceae bacterium
GTCAACACCAAAGGATCATATCAGGAAATATTCTTACCGGAGTGACTGTAAAAAGCGATGGATTCCTTCACTTCCCATATACTCAAATCACTGTAATACCCGAAGGAGATGATGTTATAGAGTTCATGGGATGGGCTTCGTTATCACCTAAAAAAATGAGTATAAACCGATCGTTTCCCGGATCGTTCTTAAACCGAATGTTCAAACCCGATGCCCGCTTAAATGGTGGCCAAAGAGCAATTATAATGTCGGGAGAATATGACCAAGTGATCCCTATGGATATTCTTGGCGAATATCTTATCAAGGCAATTATCAGTAAAGATATTGAAAAAATGGAGGCTCTCGGCATATATGAAGTAGCGCCTGAAGATTTTGCACTCGCTGAATATCTCTGTACATCAAAATTACCATTACAGTCTATTGTCGCCAGCGGTTTAGAGTATATCAGGAAAGAATTAGAATAATTACGATCATATTTACATATCAAAATAATGAAATTTCTTAAACGATTTTTAGATAGAGTAAGACCAGATTTCGAAGAGGGGGGGCGATTCCAGTCATTAAGATCGGTATATGACGGTTTTGACACCTTCCTGTTTACCCCATCAACAACGGCCAATAGCGGTGTACATGTACATGATGCTATGGATAGCAAAAGAACCATGATTATCGTCGTACTTGCTTTAATGCCATGCTTGCTATTTGGTATGTATAACACCGGCTATCAGCACTGGCTCGCGTGCGGCCAGGGATTGGGCCCGTTTTGGACCATGCTTCTTTATGGATTTCTCGCTGTTTTACCTAAACTTGCAGTTTCTTACATTACCGGATTAGGAATAGAATTCATTGTGGCACAATGGCGGCGTGAGGAAATACAAGAAGGATTCCTCGTAACCGGCATTCTTATTCCGCTCATATGCCCTATCGAGACTCCGTTATGGATGATAGCCGTTGCAACAGCTTTTTCAGTAATCTTTGTCAAAGAAGTATTTGGCGGCACCGGCTACAATATATTTAATGTAGCTTTGGTTACCCGTGCATTCCTGTTCTTTGCTTATCCGGGAGCCATGAGTGGCGACAAACCATTTATAGCCCGGGATTCTATTTTAGGAATAGGTTCTGATTTACCTGACTCTTTTACCGGAGCTACACCGCTTGGGCAGTTAGCGACAATGGCCGGAGATGCAGATTCGACTACATTAACCGCAATCAATGGAGCAGAGTTGAGTTCGTGGGATCTTTTTTTAGGTCTTATCCCCGGTTCATTTGGAGAGACATCTACTCTATGCATTCTCATAGGGGCTGCGATACTACTTTTTACCGGAATTGCAAGCTGGAGAATTATTATTTCGGTATTTGCCGGCGGAGCCATGATGTCTCTTATAACTAATCTATTTCCCTCGCCCGAGTATCCGGCTTCATTCCTATCGATCAGTGACCAACTGTGTCTCGGAGGCTTTGCTTTCTCTGCTGTTTTTATGGCAACCGATCCTGTAACTGCAGCTCACACAACCATTGGAAAGTACATTTATGGATTTTTAGTAGGAGTGATCGCTATCATGATCAGAACCTACAATAACGGTTATCCCGAAGGTGCAATGCTTGCAGTACTTCTAATGAATGCATTTGCTCCTCTCATTGACTACTGTGTAGTACAATGCAACATTAACCGTAGAGCAAAACGTGCTCGAATCAACAGCTAAACACCAACGTTTATGAATAAGCAATCAAACACCTATACTATTGTTTACATCACAATACTTGTTATAGTAGTAGGAACAGCTCTCGCATGGGTGGCTACAGCACTTAAACCCGAACAATCCCGCAATGCTAATGCCGATAAAATGAAACAAATTTTATCTTCTGTTCACGCCCCACTCGGTGACAATAAGCAAATAACCGATCTGTTTGAAAAAAACATAACCGGAATTGTAATAAATCAAAACGGGGATATCCAACAAAATGAAGACGCATTTGATATTAATGTGGCAAACCAAATAAAATTGAATGCTGATGAACGTAAACTGCCAGTATACATCTATAACGATGACAATGTTGGCAAAAAATACATTATTCCGCTCTACGGTCAAGGACTTTGGGGGTCGATATGGGGATATCTCGCACTAAACAGCGATGGCTCGACTATTTATGGAGCCTATTTCTCCCATCAAGGTGAGACTCCTGGATTGGGCGCCGAAATAGAGAAGTCCGAATTTCAAAAACGTTTTGATGGCAAACAACTATTTAAGGACTCACAATTTCGGCCTATAACAGTAGTCAAGGCCGGACAACATCCTGCGGGCGATGAAGACTATGTCGATGGTATCTCAGGAGGTACTATTACAAGCAAAGGAGTTGCTTCCATGCTTAAAAACGGTCTGCTACCCTATAAACAATTTCTACAAAATCTCTCCAACAACTAATATCATGGCTGAAAAAGTATCCAACAAAAAGGTCCTGTTCAATCCCCTGTCAAAGGATAATCCGGTAATCGTACAAATCTTAGGTATTTGTTCAGCTCTCGCTGTCACCGCCAAACTCGAACCCGCAATAGTAATGGGATTATCGGTTATAGCGGTGTTAGCACTTGCAAATGTAATATTATCACTCATCCGCAATACAATCCCCACCAACATTCGCATCATTGTCCAACTTGTTGTTGTAGCTGGTTTGGTGGTGATTGTCAACCAACTGCTTCTTGCCTATGCTTACAATGTCAGCAAACAGCTATCAGTATTCATAGGTCTAATTATTACCAATTGCATTTTGATGGGACGACTCGAAGCATTTGCAATGAGTAACAAACCATGGCCATCGTTTCTTGATGGAATTGGGAATGGTCTCGGTTACACTATAATATTAATTATTGTGGCTTTCTTTAGAGAGCTACTTGGATGCGGAACGTTATTGGGTATACAAGTGATTCCCGAATGTTTCTACCAACATGGATACCAAAACAATGGGCTTATGATACTGCCACCTATGGCTCTTATTGTTGTGGCCTGTATAATTTGGGTTCAACACAGTTTCAATAAAGATCTCCAAGAATAATCATTCTATAATCATAGGCTATTGAATTATGGAAAATTTAAACCTATTCATACGCTCGATTTTCATCGACAACATGATATTTGCCTACTTCTTGGGAATGTGCTCATTCCTGGCTGTAAGCAAAAATGTCAAAACAGCTTTAGGACTTGGCATAGCAGTAACTTTCATGCTGGTAATAACACTCCCTATAAACTACTTGCTCGAAACCTACATACTCAAAGCCGGAGCCTTAGCCTGGCTTGGAGAAGAATATGCCAATATCGACATCAGTTTCTTATCACTGATTATGTTCATTGCCGTAATCGCCTCAATGACTCAATTGGTAGAGATGGCTGTGGAAAAATATTCGCCGTCCCTTTATGCTTCTTTAGGAATATTCCTACCTCTTATAGCGGTAAACTGCGCTATTCTCGGAGGCTCTCTATTCATGCAACAGCGCGACTTCGGTAGCGTTTGGACAGCCATATGCGCCGGTGGTGGATGGGTATTAGGCTGGTTACTTGCAATTGTCGCCATAGCAGCAATTAGAGAACGTGTAACATCCTATTCAAATGTTCCCAAGCCACTGAGAGGTATTGGAATCACATTTATCATCACTGCATTGATGGGCATTGCATTTATGAGTTTCCTTGGAATCAAATTTTAACTATAAAAAATGACACTACATCTTTTAAATACCATAATTCTACGTGCAACTACCCAGGTCGTTCCAACTATCTTGATTGGAGTAGGTATATTCCTTGCACTAACCCTGTTTTTGGTACTTATTTTGTTAATTGCTAAAAGATACCTTGTAAAAACAGGTAATGTCGACATTAAAATAAATTATGACCGTGAAGTCTCCGTGAAAACAGGTGCATCCCTTCTATCAACTATGGCTAATGCCAACATATTCTTACCATCAGCGTGTGGTGGAAAAGGAAGTTGTGGACAATGCCGTGTACAAGTACTTGAAGGTGGTGGTAAAATTCTACCGACCGAGACCGTTCATTTTACCCGCAAACAAATCAAAGAAAACTGGAGACTTGCATGCCAGGTAAAAGTCAAAGACAATATGTCGATTTCAGTGCCGGCCTCAACACTTGATGTCAAAGAATGGGAATGTGAAGTTATTTCTAACAAAAACGTAGCCACATTCATAAAAGAATTTATTGTTGCTCTTCCTTCGGGTCAACACATGGATTTCATACCGGGCTCCTATGCACAGATCAAAATTCCGCCATTTTGCATTGACTATGATAAAGACATAGATAAATCACTAATAGGGCCTCAATATCTGCCGGCATGGGAAAAATTCGGTCTTTTCTCATTAAAATGCACTAATAAAGAAACAACCGTGCGTGCTTACTCTATGGCCAATTATCCAGCCGAAGGTGACCGAATCATGTTAACAGTAAGAATAGCCACACCTCCGTTTAAGCCCAAACCCGAAGTTGGGTTCCAAGACATTATGCCAGGAATAGCATCAAGCTATATATTCTCCCTTAAACCTGGAGATAAAGTTATAATGAGTGGACCTTATGGAGACTTCCATCCCAACATCAATTCCAAAGCCGAAATGATGTGGATAGGCGGTGGCGCCGGAATGGCACCGTTACGTGCACAAATTATGCACATGACTCGCTCTTTGAAAACCACCGAACGAACGATGAACTTCTTCTATGGTGCCCGCGCGCTCAACGAGGTTATGTATCTTGATGATTTTTTAGCTCTGGAAAAAGAATTCCCAAATTTCAAATTCCATCTTGCACTTGACCGACCAGACCCCGAAGCTGATAAATCCGGAGTAAAATACACTCCAGGATTTGTACACCAGGTCATATACGACACCTACCTGAAGAATCATGAATCGCCAGAGGATATAGAATATTATATGTGTGGTCCGGGCCCTATGAGCGCAGCTGTAAATAAAATGCTTTACTCATTGGGAGCTGAGCCTGAAAATATTCATTACGATAACTTCGGTGGTTAATTACAATTAAGTTTTTAAAATTTTTCACTAAGTATAGCGACAATGTGCCAAAAGTTCAGTAACTTTGACACATTGTTCTATTAACATGCACAACAGTGTGTCTGTAGACTTCTTTTTAAAGTTTTTTTTAACAAACCATATATTGTACTTACTTTCTGATGAAAAAAATTCTTTTAACACTCGGAGCCACTGCTATAGTGACCTCACTTGCTTGTTGCGGATCCAAAAAAGAAAGCTTTTCCCCCACCGATAAGCCCGCTCTAATGTGGATCGATGCCGAAGCCAATTATCAACGATTCAACAACCCCGACACTATCGACAAATATGTCGATAAACTCGCTGACTTGGGCTTTACTCACCTCGCAGTCGACGCTCGCCCTATTACGGGCGAACTAATGTATGACAGCGAGCTGGCACCCCGTTTTACCGGTGTCAGAGATTCCATCATGCCTAATCCAGACATGGATTACCTTGGTTATTTTGTCAAAAAGGCCCACGATCGAGGACTAAAAGTACTCTTTTCATTAAATGTATTCTGCGCAGGCCATAATTTCTTTGACAAAGGTCTTATTTTCACCGATCATCCTGAATGGGCCTCTATAGTTCAAGATCCAGTACTCGGGATGGTTCCAATCACCGCTCTAAAACACCGTGCCGACAAATATGGCGGAATGGTGAATCCTATTAATCCAGAATATCAGACATACATCATAGATGTAATGAAGGATATGCTCACCCACTACCCCGATGTTGACGGTCTAATTCTCGACCGAGGCCGATACGATGGCATAATGGCCGACTTTTCCGATCTCTCTCGCAGCGAGTTCGAAAAGTTTATCGGCAAAAAAATCACCAATTATCCCGATGATATATTGAAGATAGTTCGCACTGATACCGGACGTGACAGTATAATAAAAGGTGAACATTATAAAGATTGGATCTACTGGCGTTCAAAAAATATTCATGACTTCTTTGCACGAGCACGTAAGGAAGTCAAGGAAGTCAATCCCAACACCATTTTCTCCACCTATTCCGGCGCATGGTATCCGTCCTATTATGAAGTAGGAGTTAATTTTGCATCAAATACCTACGATCCATCTAAAACATTTGAATGGGCTAACGATGATTACAAAAGCACCGGCTACGCTGAACTTATCGATTTATATATTACCGGAAACTACTATACCGATATAACGACCGACGAACATAATGCCAATTCCAACGCATTTAAAAACGAAACCGATTTTGAAGCTCTCGAAAGCGACTGGTACTGTGTGGAAGGGTCATGCGAACATCTCCGGGAAATTCTCGGACCAAACAAAGTTATGGGAGGTGTACTTGTAGACCAATTGTATGACGATCCACACAATGTAACCACAACTACCGCTCAAAAATTACCCGACGCTATGGCTATGAACGTAAACGAGAGCGATGGATTGATGATGTTTGACATCGTGCACATTATAAACTCAGACCTTTGGGACACCGTGCGCCAAGGCATGATCAAAAGTGGCTATTTACCAGCCGAATAACCATAATAAAGCTTACGCATAGTATTTAAGAATCTCCTTTTACAATCAATTGCCGAGCTATCTCATCAGCTAAATGAGATGCTCGGTAATTATGTTTTACAACAATGCTACATAAATATGTTTTATAACACATAAAAAAAATTGGTAAATTGTGATAAGTTAAGTAATTTGGCAACGCTTTATAAGAGAATCCCACTATTTTTTAATGAATAGCAAGGGGGGATCTATAAAACGAGAGTTATGTCATTTCAAACAATTAAATCT
>CANOKG010000128.1 GCA_947566655.1 uncultured Muribaculaceae bacterium
AAAGGACACAAAAAGGTATTGATGCGGCGGCCTTTATGAAGAAAGATAGCAGATGGTAGGTCATAAACGAATTTAATAGAACGCTTGTTTTAACTTGTAACCTTTATGCAGTTTCTTGAAGTTACTGTCGATATATACCCTTAGTATAAGTCGCTGGTAAAATGTAAAGTTATGATCGGCCATATGGAAATCGAGTGAGGCTCTCAGGTTTACAAACTTATTGTTGATGACCGTGCCATAGACCGATGTGCGGTTATACCACTTGGATTGATAGAATGGCTCGCCTTGGTCGAGAAGAGAGCCAAACTCGCTGTAGTAAGGGTAGAGACGTCCACCTATATAGGTTGTATTGTGCCATTCCAACCATCGCCATTGTAAGGTTATGTCGAGCCATCCACCTGCAGGCGTTTTCCAATTATTGCCAAATTGACGGTTTCTTGTCAGAGAACCCAAAGCGCCTATTCTAAATGACAGGCTATCTAACACTGTATGTTGGCTGAAGTCAAATCCTATGTATGGATTGACTATAAAATTATCGACAATGTGTTGCTCTTCAACGGGGTGCTTAGATAAGGCGAAATGATTCATCATAGCTACACCACCGGCTAAGAATATTGCATCGGGGCGTTGCCATTCACCGTGGGCAATTATGTTGAAGGCCTCGCGTTGGCGTGTCGACTGCATAGCCCGCCAGTCGACAACAGCTTCAAAATAACCGTTGCCGCTCTCATAGGTTGCCATGAAACCACGTATGTTACGTTGTACATAGTTGATGGAGTCGCTCCAAATGTAATTGGGAAGTTGTCGGTGCATTAGCGTGCGAGGAAACATACCAAGCGCCAAACTCCAACCCACGTTGCCTTTATATCGGTAGTATAGGGTGGGTGACAGGCGTTTGCCATACCATTCATTGCCTATAGGTTGTGTCCACACAACACCTCCCATCAGTCGGTGTTCTCCGTTGAACATAGAAACTCCTATCTCGGGCGCTAACTGAGTTTGAAAGAAGGTTTTGGTGTCGGTCATACTCCTGTCACCTTCACGGTTGTCAAAGATTGTGTTGAAGTCAACGTTCCATTCCAGTTTCTGAGCCGATAGGGTGATAGCTCCGCCCAGCAGCAGAGCTATCAGTAATATACGTTTCATGGTTGCAGTTGTAAATGGATTACTACCAATACTATTCGGTCGGCTTGATATTGTTGATACCGGCCTCGATGCGGCGTATTGTTTCGGCAGGATCCATTAACTCTGTTATGTCAAACATGTGAGGTCCTTTACATTCTCCAACTACAGTCAATCGGAATGCGTTCATTACGTTGCCAAGATGATAACCTTTGTCAGCAATCCAACCCAATACAATGGGCTCTGCCTCACTCGATTTCCACGATGGCATTCCCTTCAATACATCGATCAGTTCGGTCATGATTCGTGGCATCTCTTCACTCCAGCGTTTTTTCACCGCTTTGGGATCATATTCGGTTGGAGCAACGAAGAAGAATGCAGCCTGTTCCCAAAGATCTCCAACGAAATTAATGCGACCTTTGACCATTGCTACAGCTTTGGCTATATATTCATCTGTAAAATTGGCCTGATTGACTCCGTGCTGTTCAAGTATTGGTTTGAATTTTTCGGCTAATGTCAGGTCGTCAACTTCCTGTAGATAATGGTGATTGAACCATTTGCCCTTTTCATAGGCAAACTTTGCACCGGCCTTGGAACAATGTTCAAATGAGAATTTGTTGATGAGTTCATCCATAGACATTATTTCGGTGTCATCTCCTGGGTTCCACCCCAACAGAGCAAGGAAATTGACAACAGCCTGAGGCAGGTATCCTTTTTCGCGATATCCGCTTGATATAGCGCCACTTGCCGGGTCATGCCATTCCAAGGGGAATACTGGAAATCCGAGTCGGTCACCATCGCGTTTCGATAGTTTGCCTTTACCGTCGGGCTTAAGTAATAGGGGAAGGTGAACGAACTGAGGCATTGTATCGGTCCATCCAAAGGCTTCGTATAGCAAAACGTGTAGCGGGGCCGATGGCAGCCATTCCTCTCCGCGTATAACATGTGAAACTTCCATCAAATGGTCATCGACAATGTTGGCAAGATGGTAGGTTGGCAGGTCATCGGTACTTTTGTACAGCACTTTATCATCGAGTACGCTCGAGTTGATGATCACTTTACCTCTCACGAGATCGTTTACCTCGACATCCCGCCCCGGTTCGATAAGAAAACGAACGACATATTTCTCCCCATTTTCGATGAGCTGTTTAACTTCATCGGCTGGCATTGTCAACGAGTTTCGCATCGACATGCGTGTTGTCGAGTCATATTGCCAATTTGGCTTTGAGTTGCGGGCTACTTCAAGTTCGGCCGGAGTATCAAATGCAATGTATGCCTTATCGTTGTCGAGCAATTGCTTAACATACTTTCTGTATATGTCGCGGCGTTCGCTTTGACGGTAGGGACCGTGAGGGCCACCATGTCCTACACCTTCATCGATTTCTATGCCGAGCCATTTTAATGATTCAATGATGTAATCTTCAGCGCCCGGAACAAAGCGTTGTGAATCAGTGTCCTCGATACGTAGTATCATTACACCGCTATGACGGCGGGCAAAGAGGTAGTTATACAAGGCAGTGCGCACACCACCAATATGCAAAGGTCCCGTAGGCGACGGGGCGAAACGAACTCTTACTTGTCTTTCCATAATTCTATGATCTGTTGATAATGCAAAGTTAGAGATTTTTTTTCATAATTTGTAATTAATAGCTATTGAACTCGCTAACCTATTTATTTATATTGGACAGTGTGCAGTCGAGATTATTTCAATTTTTAAATTTTATTGAAGAAAAAAGTCGTCGGGTTTTGACTTACCGACGACTTTATGTGAAAACTAGATATGTTTATAGTTTAATTGGGCAGAATTTCGTAGCCTGTAGCTTCTAGGTAGTAGAACGAAAGATAGTCTTTACCTTCTTTGGCTTGGCGCTCAGCAATTCGGGCACGGTAATCAGCAATACGCTCGTTAAGGGTGGTGAGATTGGCTTGTCCCTGTGCGGCACGTTCGGTATCACATCCGCTTTGAACTTCACCGGGAGTTACATCGCCACCTTCATTATTAATAGCATATGCACGTTCCTGTTCTGTGCGTTCAAGATCCTGAAGGTACTGCTCATCAATTCGCTCTTCATGGAAAATTCCGGTTACTTTCAGTGGCTTGTGGATTGTTTCAGCAGCAAAAGGAGCATTCATGCCGGGGAACGCTTCACAACGAAGAAGCATGTTATCAGCGTTGCCAACGATGAAAGCCTTGCGGCCTCCATGCTTGCAAAGGTGAGAACATATTCCTTCAAAAGTAACCGTGTGATTGACATATTGATCGGGATTTAACAACAACGAGTCTACTATGAGCGTTGTTACTGTTTCGCTGTCGCTGTCAGTTGTGTTAGTTTTTGTTCCGCCACATGAAGTTGTGATGAAGAGCATTGCCATTGAGGCAATAAATAGAATTGTTTTTTTCATTGTTAAATATATTTAATTAGTTTATCGTTTTATTAGCACGAGTGGAATGAATGCAAAGATACCGAAACATAAGGTAACGAGAATCTTTGGTAACAGACATTTTTGATTGCGCTTTTTAATTAATATAAATAGTATAAGGCACAAAATTGTATTTATAAATATCGAGTGCCATGAGTAATGACTCAGCCTCGGATACACAAACATGTCGGTCGAAGTGGTGAAATGTATCGAGAATGGGAATATCCACGATGTGATTCCATCGAGCTTGTTGGCCGGATACACGTAAGTATAGGATGTTATATATGAACAGTCATCGTTGTTCAGGGCGGTCCATACAATTTTTTCATCATCGCTAACTTTAACTGTCCACACAAACAGTCCTTTCAAAATCGACATACGTTGCTTCTCGGGGTCGAATTTTATACTATCGAGCTCGATAAGTGAATAGTTGTCATCGCGGGCTATGGCAAATGTGCGCCCTTCTTCTGTAGTTACAATTCCATAGTGAGCGCGATCACCATTTTCCAAAACGAAAACGTGCCGGGGCGTGATGTCGGCCTGACGATCAATTCGGGACATACTTGGACGGTTGACCTGCATCTTGAGGTGATAAAGGTCATTGTTGGCATCAATGAGCAGATAACCATTGTCGTAGGCTTTGCGTGTTGTGACATTGGCAACAGCCTCGCGTGCCGGGAATTTAAATCCTCGGTCGGCAAACATTTTACCGAATCGTTTAGTCTTGGCTGAGTCAATGCAGTTCGACTCCATATCGATTACTTCGACATGTCCTGGCATGTAAAGTGCTACTTTGGGGTTCTCGAGATCGAAACGGGCCGGCATAGATTCCATCAATGGGTAAATCTCAGGAATGTCACGGTTGATATTGCGTGGAAGTGACGAGAACATCCAGCGATTGCGACGTATATTCATCATCGACATTTCAACTCCCTTTATAGAATCGGGCATATTGCCCTGTGATGAGAGAACGTTGGCAAATATCTCGGGTAGAAGAGAATCCCGCTGTTCGGTAGTGTAACGATTGTCAAATTCGCCTGTCGATGGGTCAACATCGTGGATAACAAATTCTATATCGTTGTTAACTCCGGTAGGAGTGGGGATGCTAACTATAAACCGGTCGTTTACAGGTGAATATCCTACAAATGGATCGGAATTGTTTTGTGGAAAGCATAGTGATACAAGCCATGGCAACAGCCAGCTTAGTAAAACAATTGCCAATAGAGTCAGAGTTATATAATAGAGTTGTTTCATTGCAGTTAGTCTTGAAGGCCCTCCTTAAACCTATAGATCGAACCGAGCGATAAAATCGTAGGGATTATGAATAAAACCGGGAATAGAATCAACATGCTGTTGTAGGCAGCCATTGCGTCATCGCGTTTGAAAAGTATGAGTAGGACACCGCATCCCAGCAGTGAAATAATGATTCTCATGAACCAAGTACCTTCGAGACAAACCGCGGCAGCAAACATGTAAGCACAGAATCCGGCGACATACCAAGGCAAAGTTGTCAGAACAACTCGGGATACAAGGTGTGCAGGTATTATCTGTGCATCATATATAACTATGATAAGCAACTGTACTGCGAAAATAACCAATAGCTGCAGCAATCCGGTAGCAAGCATCAGCAAAACGAGTTTGTTGGTAGGGTAGGGAAGATGCAATGTGAGTTTCAGCCGTTTATGTGACATTTCAGGAGTCATTTGTGCGATACCCATTGCCAAGCCTGTGATAAGCGGTAGATACGTTAAAATTGAAACCATAGAGACATCTTTCTGTATCATATTAAGCCACAGCGAACCGACTCCAAAAGTCTCAATTACCGAATTCATGTTTAGAATGGCATAGACAGCCATTATCACTGATATAATGATGGCTGCGTAGAACACTCGCCGTGTCTTTAGCCATTCTTTGTATAATAATGCACGATACATAATCAATATTTTCCTGTTAATCCTATAAATGCATCTTCAAGCGACATGTCACGTCGTTCAAGATTAGTGGCTTTGATACCATTTTCGGCCAGTACCTTGTCAACATATTCTCGTGACTTGAACGTGTAAAGCTCGACTTCGTTTTTTATCAACGATGGGTTTATGATACCCGATTCGTTTTCAGAGAGGTCGGGAAGATTGTCTCCATCAAAAGTGAAAGTGTAGCGAGCGAAATCTCGCATCAGGTCTCTTACCGAGGTTTGAGTAAGAATTCGGCCATAGTCCATGATGATGCAGTCGTCAATCAGGCGCTCAAGATCCTGTATGATGTGGGATGTCATGAACACTGTTTTATCCTCGGCTTTTGCATATTCCTGTAGATATTCTACAAACAGGCGCCGATAGCCAGGGTCCAATCCAAGGGAGAAGTCATCGAGTACGAGCAGATCTGCATTTTGGGCGAGTATCAATCCTAACGCTACCTGAGATCTCTGTCCACACGACATTGTCGAGATGTGCTGATTTGGCGATACATGCAACTTGTGCATAAGTTCGTAGTAGGCATCTTTATTCCATTTGGGGTAGAAATGGGAGTAGAAACGTTCAATCTGTTCAATAGTCATAAACGCATATTGAACGTGACCTTCAATTAGTAACGCGATGCGGGCACGAGTTTCCGGGCGCATTTCGGTTATAGATTCGCCAAAAATGCGACATTCTCCTGCCTGTGGTTTCAAATACCCCATGAGAATGTTGATTGTAGTTGTCTTGCCGGTACCGTTTTTACCCAAAAGTCCAAGTATGCGTCCCTTGGGCACGTCAAAGCTAAGGTCTTGATAGATTATTCGACCTTTGCCATAACGTTGAGTTAGATTTTTTACCGATATTACCGGTTCCTGGTTATTAAGCATTATTGGTTAATATTTAGAATTTTACTTGTAGTGATGCCGTAATTGCATTACCGTGGGCTAAATAGTTATAGTTTATATGGCTGTAGTCAATGGTTAATTCATACACAAAACGTCCTATAAGTATGCCGTAGGAGGCTGATGTTCCTAAACGGGTGACGTTACTCGATAGCATATCGTAATTACTCTTTACAGACGTGCCGATTGGTGTCGTGAGGTCAAGCACTCCCCATTCGTGTGTACTCTCCGCGGTATTTCGATAGTAGCCAAACAAATTAATATTTATAAATGAAAAGAAATGACGATTAAGAAAATAATAAGCAGTTACCT
>CANOKG010000129.1 GCA_947566655.1 uncultured Muribaculaceae bacterium
AGCTTCGGTAAGAAATTCGTTGAAATTATTTACAGTTTCATCAGTATAATTACCCAGAGTTGTTGGATCGTGGAACACACTACTGGTCAAACGCTTTTCACTATCATAGACCATAGTGCTTCCGATACCGTTGACAGCCGGTACAGCTCCTGTAAAAGCAATAGCTGTGGCAGTAGCAGCATCAACATTGGTACCGTAATCTAAATCGGTAATTGTCACCCCGTTGTTAAAGAGCCGTTTGAAACCACCCTCTCCAAAATACCCCTGTAAAATTTGCAGGTATTCCATTGACAAGCCATCAATCATCACCCCCACGACAAGATTGGGGCGAGATGACGGAGCCTGAGCCGATAGCGACAATGTCACTATCGAGGCTGCGAGAGCCGATGCGACTCTGAACTTTATTGGCTTGTTTACTTTGTTTGACATTTATAACTATATATATATGTTGCCGAAGTTATCATGTAACATGCAATGAACGGATAAAATGCGACATTGAGATGCTGAATTTTGGTCAGCCCAATGACAACTAAAGCTATTAAAGCTACAAAATTAACAATTTGGTAATAAAATACCACACGGTTTGGCATTTTTAACCATACCCCGATTGCCGCTACAAAAGCTAAAGGATTGAGCCACAAATACAACCAATTAGGAGATGTCGCTTCGTGAGTTGAGACAAAAATGATATATGTAAGCACAAGGCCACAAATGCCCGACACAAAATACAACAACGATGCAAAGAAACGGTTCACTTTACACCGCTTGAAATCACGATATGACAATATTAACGTTATAACCAAGAGCAAAAAACCGATCGAAAAAGGAGTCAGATACCATGGCGTAGGTTGAAATGGTTGTCCATAGGTATTTCCCTCCAACACTATTTTTTCAGAGCCGGCAACAAGCATCTCACCATCAGGACGTCGAGCTTTCTTCATATAATCATTCAACGCCACAGGGGAATAACAGGTTTCCTTTAATGAAATCGGGATATCTATGCCCGTACCAAGTGCAAGGTCAATGCCAAACTGATACCATGGATAGGCGCTGTGATAACGCGACATTTCTTTGCGCCATGTTGTATTAAAACCGCTTGTATCATCGACTTTCAGAGACTGTCCTATTGATCTTTCAATCAAATGCAACGGACGGGTGGCACAGTTATCTTTAACATAGTTATATCGATAAACTCTGTTTTCAGGTTTTACATTTTCTTTAACCAAATCAAGAAGTGTCTCAGCCTCATCAGACGTGAGATTCAATTTCATGGATGTAACCCTGCGACCCGACAAAGCATTCATCATTAAAAATCGTTGATAGGGATATGCAACGGCAAGATAATCGGTTTCTCCCTTTACAAAGCGGTATAGAAAACCAGGGGAATCAAAATCAAACACACCCCAGCTCACGTTAAAATCCAAGTCACGATCAGGATCTACGAATCTCAACTCTGCATGTCCTTCAAGCTGATATACTTCAGGCCCTGGCTCTATCGTGAGAAGTTCGACCGACAGTTCGGCCTTAGTAACCAAAGTAGCTATAAATAGTTGAAAAATCAATACAATATATTTCATATGTAGTATAGCGGTTATGATTAACTTTAGCGGGTTAATACATCAATAGCAAAATCAAGCATAGTATCACGACCATTCAGCGCTTCGGCCAAATCAAGATCGACCTCGCAACCGGGTGACGGTTGTATGCCAAATTCGGTTATATTACCTTTAGCATCAAGCACAGAGCACGATGAAAATCTAACAGCCCATCCACATGGAAGTTCGCTCGAGAAAGGCATACCCGATCCCCCGCCGGTGGTCGCTCCAACAATTGAAACCTGAGGTAAATACTGCATTACCGAAACAAAATTATTGGCAGCACTAAAGGTTGAACGATTAGTAAGTACAACAACAGGCTTTGTCCAAAACATGCGACCTTGCTCGGCCGGATATATATAATATTCAAACGGCTTGGAAAAATCATTACGACCGGGTCCCGTCTTATGTACCATGTAACCGGCTGTGATACGTTCTGTTATAAAACGACCTGCAATACGGTCGACCATATCCATGTTTCCGCCTCCATTATCGCGAATATCAATTATTAAACCATCACACGTTGCGAGGTAAGACAGGATAGCATCAAGATTACCTTCACCGATAGGATTAGCAAAAGAGCTATATCCCATGTAGCCTATGTTACCACGTGGCAAGATACCATATTTAACACCTGTAACCTGTCGGTAATTAAAGTTGAAATAATACTGCTCGATAACTCTCGCATCATAATTTTGCGGATAATCACTCCACCATTGACGATAGTAACTCGTTTGCCAAGGCGAGGATAGATTGGTATGTCCGTCACGTAGCTCATTAAGCATTTCAGCACAAACATTGAATAACTCCTCACGTGTCATCACCGGATTAATTTTTTCGGCATAACGTTTATGAACATCATCCCAATCGACACCTTTTTCGTCCAAAAAACAATAGTGCTGATCAATCATAGTCCACAAAGCCTCAAAATTTCCCTCAGGGTCATCCTGATACTCGGGTATATCGTGACAACTGGTCATGACCATAGCAATTGTCATCAGATAAAAAGCTATTAATATATTGAACGCTTTCATTTACAAAGGTGAAATAGAATTTTCAGATGGCCTCAATGCCAACCAATTAAGTGTAATTCCGACAACAAACCTATGAGTAATCATTCGGGTAGTAAGATTGCTTACCTTTGAAGTCATAACGCTACATTCATAGCCAAGTCTAAGCGCAGTAGAACCTAACCAAATGTCGGCTGTAACTAAATTATCGAGTTTAAAACGATTTCCCCACCAGGCAGGATGCACCAATCCACTATGATTACCTAAATAAAGCTCATAATAAAGTTCGTCATATTTCGGCGAAAAAAAGGCACCAATAACCGGCAATGTCGGCTGATAACGTATGTTTACAAAACGGCCCCGTAATCTCACCGATTTAGAGACAAAAGCTTGAAGATCAATAGTTGCAGTCGCTTTAGCCGAAGCTGGATTATTACTGTTGCGGGCATTATAGAGACAGCCGCCTTCAAGTCTTATAGCCGGACCTACGCCAAAATTAATACCGTATGCGGGCATTTCCCATTTTCTAATCATACCCCACGAAACTTGCAATTGGGCTGCCCACATCACAGCGTTACCAACGGGATTAAGTGTGCGGTCAAGATCAACACCTGCTTTTAAATGAGTAACCCATCGTTCACTCCAACGAGATACCTGAGTGCGGTCGTAGGCTAACCCGAGTGACCAACCGCTATATTTAAGTGGAGACAGGTAAGTATCAGCAAGATGACTGCTCCCCACCCCTATCATCCAAGTTGATTGAACCAGTCGCCCCTCATCTAATTGAGCCGATGCCATCAATGATGAAACAGAGATCAACAAACCGGCACAAAATAATTTAAGAAAACTCATAATAGGGTAATGACTCATTAGAATATGCGCTGCTGACCATTAATTTCATCCCTGACTTCATCATCGCTCTGATCAGATACAATAATTTCATCTTCAGCGTCATTGGTATCATCAGACAATTGGCCTTCTACGATTTCCTCCTCTGCTCCGGGACGAGGTTCAAGTTCTTCTATAGATTCAACTTGGAAATTGGTGACTCGCTTACCTTTAGCTTTGAAAGATTTCGCCGCAATAAATTCTTCGGCATCAATTTCGAAAGCACCACGCGCTGCATCATCACCACCGAGAGTTACCTTAAACCGAGCTCCCGTTTTATCGCTCAATATTATCAATTTTGAATCGAGATTTTCGCCAAGATAACGTTGCTTACGTGCCGAAGCTTCAAAGGCAAAACGTTTTATATAGGGATAACCTTGATCAGCGTCATTCAATACTGCCGTCCAAACATGTCCCTGTCTAAATTTCTCGATTACGAGAATATTGTCATCATAGTGATTTGCCGAGTCAAACGATGTGGTATAGAATTGTCCATCGGTAGTGACTACAAGAACAAGATCTGACGGACCAAACTCGCCCAAATACTCACCGCGTCCATCATAATTCAAACGCAATACATCGGCATCCCACCATACTTGACGACCACCCAAAGTGGAAGCCCCCTTCTTTTTAAGAGAGAAGCGATGAACTTCGTTTCGAGTTACAATATTTCCTTGTGATTGGCGCCCCTTAATCAAGACCTCACTGAAATCAATATCAAACTGAAGAGTTTTCAAACGAGGCTTAGGTTTTAACACAACACTTACAACTTCAGCTTCTCCATTGCTGTTTGCGCTGAACCAAACCACTTTAGAGCCATCCTTGCCCTGTGTAAGGTTATAAACACGATCTCGGGTAACGCTGGTAACAGCAAAACGTTTCATATAATAAGTACCACCTTTACCGTCTTGGTATATAACGTTGTATATAGTGCGCTCGTCCTTGCTTTTAAAAACTGCGATATGTAATACATTTTTATCGACCGAGAGTTTCTCAGCAACCTTGACGACCTTATACCGCCCGTCTTTATAAAAAATGATGATATCGTCCATCATAGAGCAATTGGCGATAAATTCGGTATTCTCATCTTTTTTAAGAGCTGTACCAAGGAATCCTTCAACTCGGTTATAACACAGTCGCTCGTTGGCCACTGCAACATTGGCAGCCGCGATATTGTCAAATCCTCGTATTATCGTGCGCCGCGGATAAGCCTCACCATATTTTGCTTTAAGATCTTCAAACCATTGAATTGTGAAAGCCGTGATATTTTCCATTTTATTGGTAATATCTGAAATACGTTCATTATATCCGGCTATTATACGATCGGCCTCATGAGAACTGAATTTCAAGATTCTTTTCATCTTTATCTCCATTAATCTCAATAGATCATCGTAGGAAATCTCGCGTAGCGACAACTGAGCGACAAGCGGAGTAATGCGTTCGCGTACATGCTCTATCACATCATCCATAGTCTCACCGTTTTCAAACTCGTCATCCTTATATATGCGATTCTCTATGAAAATGCGTTCCAAAGAAGCAAAATGAAGCAATTCGCGTACTTCGCCAAGCTGTATTTCAAGCTCTCGATAAAGCAAGTTACGAGTGCGGTCAACGTTATGACGCAACACATCGCTTACACCGAGAAAATGGGGTTTCTTATCTGATATAACACAACAGTTTGGAGAAATTGACACTTCACAATCGGTGAATGCATATAGTCCGTCAATGGCCTGGTCACTTGAAGCTCCCGCCTGGAGGTGGACTAATATACATGCTGTTTGAGCGGTCAAATCTTCTACAGCTCTGACTTTAATCTTTCCTTTTTCAGCTGCTTTTACAATTGATTCTTTAATAACATCGGTAGTTTTGCCAAATGGTATTTCAGTAATTGCAAGTGTTTTATTATCTAATTTTTCAATTTTTGCTCTAATCTTAACGCTTCCGCCGCGCTCTCCATCATTATAACGGGAGACATCGATTAATCCTCCTGTTGCAAAGTCGGGTAATAGAGTAAACTCTTCACCTTTGAGATAGGAGACAGCGGCATCAATGATCTCGTTGAAATTGTGAGGAAGTATTTTTGAAGATAAGCCTACTGCAATACCTTCAACGCCCTGAAAAAGCAATAGCGGGAACTTAACAGGAAGTGTGATAGGTTCTTTTTTTCTTCCGTCATAACTTAAAGTCCAGTCAGTAACCTTGCTATTGAACAACGTATCAAGCGCAAAGTGAGACAATCGGGCTTCAATATAACGACCGGCAGCTGCGCTTGCACCAGTCAAAATATTACCCCAGTTACCTTGGGTTTCAACAAGAAGCTCCTTCTGCCCCAGTTGAACGAGAGCATCATTAATTGAAGCATCACCGTGAGGATGGTATTGCATTGTATTACCCACAATATTGGCCACCTTATTGAAACGACCGTCATCGAGAGTTTTCATTGAATGCAAGATGCGCCTTTGCACAGGCTTTAAACCATCGTCAATATGAGGAACCGCTCTTTCAAGAATAACATACGATGCATAATCGAGAAACCAGCTGCGGTACATTCCACGAAGATGATGTTTCTGAACATCATCGGTTACAGCTACACGTATTGATTCATCGGCAACCGTATCATTATTTTCAGTCATGGCAACCTCATCTTCAGGCTCAAAGTCATCACTTGACTCCAATATATTTTCTTCGTTTATCTCGTCATATTTATCGTTGTCGTTCATGGGGCTATCGGTTGAGTTTCCCACAAAGATACAAAATTTATGTAAAACAATGAAAAAAAATTGAGGACCCATCCATTATCCATCCATTATCCATCCATTACGCATTTCAGTTAAATCATATTTTTTCACTAAAGTGGAAAAATATTACATTTTTTTCGTAAGTTTGTAGACTGAAATCAAAATGATTAGTTATAAAATATGATAAAAGTAGGTATAACCGGAGGAGAATCGAAAGTAGCCGGAGAGATAATACGACTATTGCTCAACCATCCCGACGTGGACCTTAGATGGATACAAAGTGACTGCAATGAAGGACTGAAGGTTAGCGAAATACATCAAGGACTTATCGGAGAGTGTGATATCAACTTCTTGGGACAGCCCAATTGGAATCAGATAGATATTTTATTCAACTGCTACCACACAGGAAAAGCTCGGGACTTCTTAACAGCTTGCAAAGAATCGATAAAAGGGATAAAGGTTATTGACCTCTC
>CANOKG010000130.1 GCA_947566655.1 uncultured Muribaculaceae bacterium
CCGACCCTCTGCTTGTAAGGCAGATGCTCTGAACCAGCTGAGCTAAACGCCCTTTCTCGCCTAAAGCGTTGCAAAGGTACGCACTTTTTTTATAACTCCAAACTTTTTACGCACTTTTTTGCGAAATGACTGCGTTTTTTTGTTTTGGAGGCTGTTTAGTGATACATGACAACAGGTTTTATTGCCAGAAGTCATGAAAATGGTGTACCGGACCGTGGCCATGTCCAATTTTGTAGTTGGCACCTGCCGCAATTGCCGCCGAGATATAATCTTTTGCTGCCGAGACGGCTTGTGTAAGTTCCCACCCGCGGGCTAAGAACGAGGTTACTGCCGATGAAAGCGTGCAGCCGGTGCCATGTGTATTTACTGTGTCGAGTCGCGGAGATGATAGAGAAGTTAAGGTGTCGTTCTCGGCATTGTAAAAAATGTCGGTGAGTGTGGACTCGGTGAGATGACCGGCTTTCAGTAATACCGAGACTTTGCCGCCTTGAGAGAGCTCTACAGCAGCATTGGCAAGTTGATTATGTCGTGTTAATTTGTGACCGAGAAGAATCTCTGCCTCGGGTATGTTGGGAGTTATGACACGGGCTTCGGGAATGAGTTGGTCGCGCAGTGTAGTTATTGCCTCGTGTTGCAAAAGTGGATCGCCCGAGGTCGCTACCATTACAGGATCGAGGACGATTCCTCCCGGAATAAAATAATGTGAAAGTGTTTCTTTTACAGCAAGTATAAGCTCGGATGAGTGTAGCATTCCTATTTTTACTGCATCGGCGCCTATATCATCGAGACACGATTTTATCTGACCTTTTACAAAGTTGACCGGTACGGGGTGTACTCCCGTTACACCTACAGTGTTCTCATCAACTATGGCTACAACGGCAGTCATACCGTAGCAACCTAAGGCCGAGAATGTTTTAAGGTCGGCTTGCAGTCCGGCACCGCCACTGGGGTCGCTTCCGGCTATAGCGAGAGCACGGTAATAGGTTTGGGGATGTATTATATTTTCCATTGTTCCATGTTATAGGCGCTCTCCCAGAATAGCCATTCCATCTTGGCGCATTTTACAAAAATGTCGGTCATAGCCTGTTTTATTTCATCGCTTGCCTCGTTGGCCAAAGCATCGCATATTTCGATAGCGCGATTTGTTGCTATGGCAAATGATGGATCACCATAAGTAGAGATCCAGTTACCATATTGATTCCCTTCAATGGTGGCGTTGGCAAGAAGAGCTTCGCCTACACGTTGATAGATCCAGAAGCATGGTAGCGTGGCGGCAGCTTCTACTTCAACCGGAGAAGTTGCCTGGGCCTTAAGTAGAGAAGTGTAGAGTAAGCAAGATGGCGATTTTTCAAGTTTGGATAACTCTATATCGCTGAGGAATGAGGCGTGCAGGGCACGTTCGACTTCGATACCATCGAGAGCAAATTTCAGGAAGCTTTCAATCTGGTCTTTGTGTCGAAGTCTTGATGCGATGTGTGACAGACATGCGGCATAGCCATCGAGGTAAAGTGCATCCTGCGATATGTAAAACCTGAATTTCTCGGCAGACAGAGAACCGTCGGCGAGTTGTTTTAGAAAAGGAAGTTGGAGAATCTTGGTGTAGATTGGCTCAACCGCGTTCCATGCCGTGTCGCTCCATTTGGTTTGATTCATAGGTCAATGATTTGTGTTTCAAGTGTTTTTAAATTTATGGTAAATAGCCGGCCATCGAGTGATTTACCAAAGCCGGCAATGAGTTTAATGGCCTCGGAGGCTTGGAGTGTCCCAATGACCCCCGGCATTGTTCCGATTACACCTCCCGAGGTCCGGGGTAGAGAGCAGAGTGTTTTGCGGTCGGGATAGAGGTCGGTATATTGTGCTCCCGATTTGAAATTGAAAAGAGCGACTTGTCCGTTGAACGCTCCGATGGAACCATATATCCATGGGGTGCCAAGACTCAGGCAAGTGTCGTTAATCAAATAACGGGTCGAGTAATTGTCACAACAATCAATAACAATGTCATAGCCGCTTATTATAGACTTGGCGTTTTTCGGGTCAAGATATGTGTTATAGGTCACTATGTGAGTGGCCGATGACATTGCTTCAAGACGCCGGGAAGCTGCCGAAACTTTCGGCTCTCCGATGGCGTTTTCGGTATACAGCACCTGACGTTGGAGATTGCTTAACGAGACAACATCTTTGTCAACCAGCCCGAGTGTGCCTATGCCGGCTCCGGTGAGATATAGAGCTGCAGCTGAACCAAGCCCTCCAACTCCAATAATAAGCACTTTGGCCTTGATAAGTTTCATCTGGCCATCGGTACCTATCTCGGGGAGCATCGTTTGGCGTGAATATCGATCGAGATTTTCCATATTAATCAAATATTTTGTCCCAATCTTTCCACACTACCTCGTAGCCTATAGCCTTGATATCGGCTTCAACCTGTGCCGGGGTGCGCTCATCGCTCACGGCAAACTGTTCGAGTGACCTGGGATAGGTTCGATAACCTCCCGGGTCGGTCTTGGAGCCGGCGCTCATAGACGTAGCACCGAGAGTGGCGATGTTGTTGCGGAATTCGGGACGTTCGCGAGTGGAAAACGATATGTCAACATCGTTGTCAAACAGCCGGAATGCGAAGGTCAGTTGGGCAAGCTCGCGGTCGGTCATGATGACATTTGGTTGAAAGTGACCCTCTGACGGTCTCATTCGCGGAAAGTTCACACTGTAGCGAGTGCGCCAGTAGTGGCGGCGCAGGTATAACAAGTGTCGTGCCATCATAGTAACATCAGTGCGCCAGTCTTCGAGCCCTATCAACACTCCCATTCCGATTTTATGCACTCCGGCCTGCCCCATGCGGTCGTAGCCATTTAGCCGCCACTCGAAATTGGATTTCATTCCGGCCGGGTGATATTTTTTGTAGTTGGCACGGTTGTAGGTTTCTTGAAAGCACACTACACCGTTAAGTCCCGATCGTGTCAGGCGGTAATATTCCTCGGCTTTAAGCGGCATGACTTCTATCGTGAGGTTATTAAAATAGGGGCGGCACACGTTGAGAGCCTCTTCGAGGTAGTCAACACCTGCAATCTTTGGATTCTCACCGGTAACCAACAATAGATTTTCAAATGGACCAAGCTCGCGTATTGCCTCACATTCCTGCTTGATTTGTTGGGGAGTGAGAGCTACACGCTCCATCTTGTTATGGCGGTTGAAACCACAGTAAACACAAGAGTTTGTGCAAGAGTTGGTGATATACATAGGAATGTACATCGAGATGGTTTTGCCAAACCGTTTTTGAGTGATCGTTTGAGAGGCTCTTGCCATTGACTCCAGGTATGGAGCGGCAGCCGGCGAGATCAGAGCCATGAAATCATCGACTGAGAGGTGTTCGCGAGACAACGCTCTCAATACATCGTTCTCGGTCTTTGCGTTTATGGCACGGGTTGTCTCGTCCCAGTCATATTGGGATAATTCGTCAGAAAACATAGGCGTTAATCAAGAAATGATGTTAACGGACTGGATGCTTCGGCATGTCGTGATACAGCACCGAGGCCTGCCTCAAATGCTTGGCGGCCGGCAATGACTGCCTGACGGAAAGCGTCGGCCATCAAGACGGGGTCACCGGCAACTGCAATGGCAGTGTTGACGAGAACGGCATCGGCTCCGAGCTCCATAGCCTCAGCTGCATGGGATGGAGCGCCAATCCCTGCATCAACAACAACCGGTACATTGCTTTGCTCTATGATAATCGAAAGCAACTCGCGTGTGACGAGCCCCTTGTTGGTACCTATAGGTGCTCCCAATGGCATTACAGCTGCTGTGCCTGCATCTTCGAGTCGTTTACATAGCACGGGATCGGCCTGGATGTAGGGGAGTACGATAAATCCCATTTTAGCAAGCTCTTCGGTTGCTTTCAAAGTTTCAACCGGGTCGGGAAGCAGATATTTGGGGTCGGGATGAATTTCGAGCTTTATAAAATTGGTTCCAAAGGCCTCGCGGGCCAACTGGGCTGCCAATACTGCTTCATTGGCATCGCGCACACCCGAAGTATTAGGCAATAGCTGGATATTGTCGTTCACTATGTGTCGAAGCATGTCATCGTTGGGATTGGACATATCGATGCGTTTCATTGCTACAGTAACCATTTGGGACTGCGATGCCGCGATGGCATTGGCCATTTCGGCGTTGGAACGGAATTTACCGGTTCCTACAAACAGTCGCGACGAAAATTGTCGGTCGCCAATTACTAATTCATTCATATTGTTTGGTTTAATAAGTTTATGATTTGTTGGGTTGTCGCGACCGGATCTCCAGCGCGCAGTATGGTGCCGGAGACTGCTATGCCGCTTATACCGGTTGACATTAGCTGCGGAATATCATAGGGCCCGATACCTCCTATCGCTATAACCGGAAGAGACAATCGGGCTTCCTGACATTTTTTCATGATGCAACGGTAGCCATCGAGTCCTAAAACAGGACTGAGTTTCTTTTTGGTTTCAGTGAATCTGTATGGCCCGAGACCTATATAGTCGGCGCCGGCATTGGCGGCTTTGATTATGTCGTCAAAGCTATTTGCGGTTGCTCCTATGATGATTCCTTTGCCCAATAGTTCACGTGCTGTCTCTACCGGCATGTCGTTCTTACCCAAATGAACGCCATCGGCTCCTATTGTCTTGACCAATTCTACGTGATCATCGATAATAAAGGTCGCATTGAATTGTCGGCAGAGGATTTTGATGGAATGTGCGGCTTCTATTATCTCATCGTTTGAAGCATCCTTCATTCTCAGTTGAATCCATCGGCAACCTCCTCTGAGGGCCAATCGCACTCCTTCTATTTCGTCACGATTATTGGTTTTATGTGTTATGTATTGCAACATAATGTTGAAATTAAATCGGTTATAGTTTCCCCTTTGTGGAGGTTCCATATATATCCAAGAACGGCAGCTGTAGCGAAGCCTATACTGCTTAATGTCTTAAGTCTTTGGGGGGTAATACCGCCTAATGCTACCGCTTTTCTATCGAGGTCGCCACATTCAAAAGCATGTCTCAGGTCTTTAAGGTTGAATGGAGGTGTGTATCCGGGCTTTGAAATGCTTTCAAACACAGGGCTTATGAAGTAGTAATCGAGATCACGGCTGTCGGCTGCTTCTTGAATAGAGTGGCACGATCTGCTGAGGGTGCCATTGAATAGTGGCGGTGCTACCGGGTGACGGCCATTGAGATGTATTCCGGTCCCATAAAGCAATGCGAGATCATGAAAATCGTGGAGTGACAATCGGCTTAAAAGCGAGGGTTCTATATCATCGAGAATGCTGCGGATCATGTCGGATGTGGCCTCGGGATGACGTAGATTGACGCGCTCCACACCGTTTGTCAGCATGGTGTTAATAAGCCGGGCCTCGTTGTTTACGGGACAAGGTGGGGTGACGACAAAAATTTTCATCCGCCACACACTGCGTGAATCACAGTTATCTTTATACCATCGGTAATGATTGTCGATTCCCAGCAGTCTCGCTTTACAACTTTGTTATTTATGGCGACTGCTATGCCGGGTTTAATCAGATCTTGTTGAGACAAAAGCGTGAAGAGTGAGATATCCGGGTCACACTCTACGGCAATGTGATTGATAAAAACATTCATTGAAACGACCAAATTGTGAGGGATGATCCACCGGCAAAGCCGTATTGTGCAAGCATCAAATGTTTTCTATGAACAAGTCCTTTCGTCGGTACTAACCGCGTCAAGTTCACAGGGTATGATCTCAGCCCCCGGTCGTGTACAGGTGGGGCACCCCTCTTGTTAAACATATCGCAAAGTTACAAAACTTTTGAAAAAATCTTCAAAAAAATATGTATCTTAGCACAAATAAAATATTATTACTATGAATGACAAAAATTTAGCCTGTATTACTATCAAAGTAGTGATGATAATGAGTATGCTTTTTATATCCATACCACGAGTGTGTGCTAATGGAGATGCTGTAGCAACTTATTCTTCCATAAACAGGGTGGCTAATCCTCAATTGCTATCTATATCAGAGATTTGTATCGAATCAGAAAGATTAAACATTACTTTTGAAGAATCCTACAATTGTTTTGATATTCGTTACATATTTGAAAATACATCTGACAAGGAATTTCCTGAGATCGATTATGGGTTTCCTATTGATTATCTTGTAAATGATGAGCAGGAGATATTGTCGTTCAATAGTACACAATATACCTCACGTGATTACGAAGTAGGTTGGAATGATCGTTTTATAAAAGATATTTCTTTTATTTGTAATGGTGAGGTATTACCTTTCCATTGTTCTAAAGAGAGTGTTAAGGAGGCCGGATATGAAGTAGATGCTTACGCTGGTGATTCTATCAAAATAGAGGGCATAAACCGTAGATGGTTTTATACTCGGTTTTCGATGGGACCCAAGTCGCAAATAACGCTTGATATACGTTATAAGGTTTATGCTAACAGGGTGTTTGGGACAGAAAGTCATCTTTTTAGTTTATTGGCTTATAAACAATATGGCATTCAGGGCGATTTGATATATCCAGCTACACCTTTGGTTTGTAGATATCTTGGCTATCATAGAACGTTATTGTATGATTTCAGCCCTGCAAAACATTTTGGAAAAGGACGATCCTTTCCAATATATATAGAT
>CANOKG010000131.1 GCA_947566655.1 uncultured Muribaculaceae bacterium
ATTGCTAAGATATAATGTGATAATGATTGGTTTATCAAGCGGGCGCTGTCGCGATAACAGCGCCCGCTTGGTGAGTTGACGTGCCGGCGTCTATAAGTCGATGGTTACGATGGTTAAAGAAAAGTTTTTCAAGGCGTTTGGCTATATTAAATTTTATTTGTACTTTTGTAGCCGATTTCGCAATCTCTGGCAGGACAAGCAGCCTGTTATATTGCGAGTAATGTTAACATTTTAAAATCAAATTAAAAATGGACTTAATTAAAGTTGCTGAAGAAGCTTTTGCTACTGGCAAACAGCATCCCGATTTTGCTCCTGGTGATACAATCACTATAGCTTACCGCATTAAAGAGGGTAACAAGGAGCGTATCCAGCAGTATCGCGGTGTCGTAATTCGCATCTCGGGCGAGGGTAACAAAAAGCGTTTCACCGTTCGCAAGATCAGCGATGGTATCGGTGTTGAGCGTATTTTCCCCATTGAGTCGCCCTTCATTGATTCGATCACCGTTAACAAGTATGGTAAAGTACGTCGCGCCAAACTTTACTATCTGCGCGCACTTACCGGCAAGAAAGCTCGTATCAAAGAGCGTCGCGTCGTTAAGTAAACAACCCTGCTTAAACTATAACATGCCCTGTAGCCATTGGTTGCGGGGCTTTGTTATGTATGGTATCGAATTGTTAAAAACTCTTGTCGTATAAAAAATTGTTATCAATTCAGTAATATTTACAACAATCTTTTATTATCTTTGCATTGGAACAGCTGCTCGTTACTTGAACGCTGTAATTTAATTCTCATTAATTTAATTTTATAGTACTGATTAAACCAATAATAACATGGCACGACAACAATTAGATGCTCTTGATGTAAAGATTTTAGGTTATCTTCTGGAAAATGCTCGACGTCCGTTCCTGGAGATAGCACGTGAATGCAAGGTGTCTGGCGCTGCTGTTCATCAGCGTATGGCACGCCTGCAGGCTTTAGGCATTGTTAAAGGTTCTGAGTTACTTATCAATGCATCAGCGCTTGGCTTTGATACGTGCTCTTATGTGGGTTTCTTTTTAAAGGATCCAAGCCGTTTGAACGAAGTGGTTGAACAACTTAAAGATATTCCTGAAGTTGTGGAATGTCATTTTACAACGGGTCGTTATGATTTGTTTATCAAACTGTATGCCCGCAATAATGACGATCTGCTTAATATCATTCAGAATAAGCTTCTATGCCTCGGGTTGGCCCGCACCGAGTCTTTGATCTCTTTCAAAGAAATATTCAATCGTCCTCTCCCAGTTATTTGTACCGACTAAGAGTATGTTTGAATTTAGTTCGTATTAAGATTGAGAGTCAATTTTGAGATATTTTTTTAACGTAAAGAGGGAGTGTAGCGAGCTACACGACCGATGCACGTTAGAAAAATAGCCAAAATTGGGCTCAAGATTAATGCGAAACATATTCATACAATCATTCATCCTGTAATATAACTATTTTTTGTGTGTTAAATTCAAACATACTCTAAGAGCCTGTCTGATTTTAACTCGTATTTTCTGTGTGTTAAATTCAAACTTACTCCAAGATGAGTTTAAGTCGTTGGGCGGCATTGTCGCTAGGTATTTTATTAGCAATGGCTGGTCAAGCTACGGAGTTTGGCCACCATTTCTGTGATTCAACGCTTCGTCTTGACTACATTATGGCCGGTGATATCAATTCGAGTCACATATTCCTTGATGGCATGTCGGTTGATAATGGATGGTGGGGGCGCAGGCAAAATCTTGACGCAATGCCTCTTGCCGGTAACGGTTCATTGGCGGTTTCCGATCCCGATACCGGAAATGTATTGTATTATACTACATTTTCAACACTTTACAATGAATGGCTTGCCACCGATGAGGCATTGACAACACCACGTTCTTTCCAGAATGTGTTTCTTGTGCCGTTCCCGCGACATACGGTAAATGTAAGAGTGACCTTGACCGATGCCCGACATGACACCTTGACTTCAATGGTTCATCGGGTGGATCCTTCCGACATTATGATCGCCGGCTCCGGGGCTAAGCCCTTGACTCAGCCCCACCGTTATATACATCGTGGTGGCGATAGTCACAGCACCATTGATGTTGCCATACTCTCCGAGGGATACACAGCCGAACAAACTGGGCAATTTTATACTGATGCCACAAATGCCGTCAACGCGATGTTTGGTCACGAACCATTCGGTAGCCTGCGCGATAAATTTAATTTCGTTGCTGTAGCAGCTCCTTCGGCCAATTCGGGCGTCAGCGTTCCAAAGAATAGCGACTGGAAGCACACCGTGTTGAATTCACATTACAGTACATTCTACAGCGATCGATATTTGACAACGCCAAATCTTAAACTCATGCACGATGCATTAACGGGCATCCCCTATGAGCATATTATTGTGTTGGTGAACTCTGATGAGTATGGTGGCGGTGGTATATACAATCTTTACACTCTCACTACGGCACGCCACAGCCTGTTTGATAAAGTAGTTGTTCATGAGTTTGGACATTCATTTGGCGGTTTGGCCGATGAATACTTCTATGATAACGATGTTATGACCGATTCTTATCCCGTCGACATCGAACCATGGGAGCCAAATGTCACGACCTCTACCTCCAATCCTAAGTGGAAATCGATGCTTCGGTCAGACACACCGATACCCACTCCTGTTGAAGAAGCCGCCAAGTGGCAAGTTGGAGTCTATGAGGGAGGGGCTTATAGCACTCACGGAGTCTATAGACCTGCCGATCATTGTCGCATGCGCGATAATGAGACTGAAGGTTTTTGCCCGGTATGCTGCGAAGCGATTCGATTACTTGTACAATTTTATACCGAAGGAGACTAACGAATTGTAATCTAATGAACTGGTTTAACCTTTTTATTGAACCAGGGTCTACTATCAGTTCAGAATTTAACATTTTATAAAAAGTTCAAATCAGCTCATTATATGGATAAGCAACTTAACTATGATGGAGGTGTAACGATGCACTACACCGTTACAGGTGAAGGCCCGGCTACGATTCTCTTGATGCATGGTTGGGGCTGTTCAACGGCTACCGTCGAGAGTCTGCGTGCTGTATCAGAGCGATGTGGCTACAGAGTGATTACTGTCGATTTTCCCGGTCATGGTTTATCTACCGATCCACCCGAACGGCTCGACGGTACTCCATGGGGAGTCGATGATTATACAAAGCTGATGGAACAGTTGTTAAGGCACGAATCGGTTGACTCCAAAATGCTTACACTTATAGGACACTCTTTTGGCGGGCGTGTAGCCATTTTGTTTGCATCGCGCAACGATGTCGATAGCGTCATACTTGTTGATTCGGCCGGTGTCAAACCGCGTCGTTCGTTCAGTTACTATCGTCGTGTGTATACATTCAAAGCCATCAAGTGGCTCGTCAATATCTTTTTAGGTAAGAAACGTGGAACTGAAGTAGTCGAGCACATGCGTTCGAAGCGGGGAAGCGCCGATTATAATCAGGCTTCGCCAATGATGCGCAGGGTGCTATCCAAGGTGGTTAATGAAGATCTTACCGGGGTAATGCCGCTTATCAAGGCTCCGACTTTGCTCATGTGGGGAGAGAACGATACTGCAACACCTCTCTCAGATGCCGAGGTTATGAAGCGTCTCATTCCCGATGCCGGTCTCGTGACATTTACTGGGTGTGGGCATTATAGCTTTCTCGATAATCCCCGTGCGTTCATGTCGGTACTGACCAATTTTCTTACATCGCGTAAAAAATCACATTAAAACAAGATATTACTACTGTGAATCCCGAAAAATTACATTTAATAGTAGCATCGTTGCTCGGAGTTTTAACTCTCATATACATCATTCCCGTGCTTCGTCGGGATTTGATGATGCTCCAGCAAAATTCTTATCGGAACGAGCGTTATACCCGCTGGTTTAATACCAGTGGCGAGTCTACACGACCGGGACGTATAATGGGCTGCATCGCATTGTTCCTTATTTTGGTTCATCATCTGCCGTTCGGACTTACGGGATTGGTAGCCTTTTTCATCGTGGTTGGCTGTATGGTGTCATTACTGAGGGCTCATTACAAAAAACCGCTGGTAATGACCCGTCGTGCCTGGCGCATCTTGTTGACGGCTCTATTCCTTGTCTATGGGCTTACTGCTGGCTGTTGGTTCCTGACCCATAATCCCGTGACCACCTGTGGAGTGGCATTGATACTTGCTGTGGCATCACCTGTTGTGATACTTGTGGCCAACTGGCTGTTGAAGCCGGTCGAAAGCGCTATCAATCGCCGTTATTACAATGAAGCCCGTGATATTCTTGCTTCTATGCCCGATCTTAAAATTATCGGCATCACAGGCAGTTATGGAAAGACAAGTACAAAACATTACCTTCATCATATCCTTTCACAGCAGTTTGATACGTTGATGACTCCCGGATCGTTTAATACGACCATGGGTGTGATACGCACGGTAAGAGAATATCTGAAACCCTATAACGAAGTTTTCATAGTCGAGATGGGTGCAAAACAACCCGGTGATATAAAAGAAATCTGTGATCTGGTGTATCCATCGATCGGTATAGTGACAGCTGTTGGTGAGCAGCATCTCGAGTCGTTCAAGACTATCGGGAATGTGCAACGCACTAAATTCGAACTTGTTGATGCGTTACCCTCGGGAGGGCTCGCTATACTTAACGATGATTTTCCCTTTGTGGCTAACCGCAAGGTTGAAGGTGTTGATGTGCGCCGTTATGCCGTAAATGCCACTGCCAATGCTCTATATACGGCCGGCGATATTGTATATGCTCCCGATGGAACCTATTTTACTGTGAATGGGCCCGATGGCTTTAAAATCGAACTCCACACACGTCTCGTAGGTGAATGTAATATCTCGAATCTGATGGCAGCCGTTATCGCTGCACTCTATCTCGGTGTTCCTGAGGATAAAATTAAGTATGCTGTGGAAAAAATCCAACAGGTTGAACATCGTTTGAACATCAAACGCACACCGGGTGGAATCACGATAATCGACGATGCTTTCAATTCCAACCCCGATGGATCGCGAATGGCTGTCGATGTGCTGTCACGTATGACCGGCGGCCAACGTATCATCATAACCCCCGGCATGATCGAGCTCGGCGAGAAACAGGAATTTCATAACCGTCGACTTGGCAACCATATCGCAACCAATGTTGACCATGCTATAATTGTAGGTCATTACAATCGGGAGGCCTTGGTTGAAGGCATCAAGGAAGTTGCCGGCCGAATTCCCGATGGCAATATTCATGTCGTTGATTCCTTCGCTCAGGCTCAACAGGTTCTTGGCCGTATAGCACGAAGTGGTGATACCGTTCTTTACGAGAACGATCTCCCCGACACATTTAAGTAATTTTTATTGCATAACATTGTTTTAAATCAGTTCAAATATATGAAAACAAGAATTGGCGTAATTTTTGGCGGGCGCTCCACCGAACACGAAATCTCGGTTATCTCAGCCTCTCAAGCCATGCATGCCATAAATAGAGATCGCTTTGAGGTTACCCCTATATATATTACAAAGGATGGTAAGTGGTACACCGGTGACGCCCTTTTTGATGTTGCCAATTACCGTAATATACCATCTTTGTTGGCTAAGTGCAAGCAGGTTTACATGAGGCCCGAAACAGGTAATTTTAACCTTTACCTTGAGAAGAAGCCTTTTTGGGGATCTGACGTAGCCGCCACTCTCGATGTTGTGATTCCGGTGCTTCACGGTTCAAACGGCGAGGATGGAACACTCGAGGGAGTACTTGAAACAATAGGTATCCCTTATGCCGGTTGTAACACGTTGTCATCGGCCAACGGTATGGATAAGATCACTATGAAAATGATCCTGAAAGATGCCGGTATACCCGTTGTCGACTACGTGTGGTTCACCGATAAACAGTGGTTTAAGCAGCGCGATGAATTGATTATGAAAATCGAGTCAACGATAGGTTATCCTGTGATTGTGAAACCGGCCAATCTCGGTTCCAGTGTAGGTATCGGTCGTGCCGACAACCGTGAGCAACTCTGTCGGCGTGTCGAGGAAGCTGAGCAATACTCTACCCGTATTATCGTTGAGGATCTCGTAGAGAATCTGCAGGAAATCAACTGCTCGGTACTTGGTGACTGTGACGATTACACAATGTCTGTGCTCGAAGAGCCAATTAAAACAGGTGATTTCCTCACCTATGAAGACAAGTATATGGGTGGCAGCACGGGCGCCAAAGGAATGCAGGCGTCGCAGAAGCGCATACCTGCCGAGCTACCTGCCGAAGAGACCGAACGCATCAAGTATCTTGCCGGCGAAACGTTCCGTGTTCTGTCATGTCATGGTGTCAGTCGTGTCGATGTAATTGTAGATCGAGATACACGTCAAATCTATGTCAACGAGATCAACACTATCCCCGGCTCGCTGTCATTCTATCTGTGGGAAGCTACCGGATTGTCGTTTGAGAAGCTTATGGAACGTCTTGTCGCACTTGCTATCAAGCGTCGTCGTGAGCTCTCTCAGAAAACTCAGACCTACGACCGTAACATCTTCTCGCTCGGAGGTGGCGCGGGTCTCAAGGGGGCCAAGGGTTCGAA
>CANOKG010000132.1 GCA_947566655.1 uncultured Muribaculaceae bacterium
TAACACTCCTTATTGTATTTTGTATGTTCAAAATAAGTCAAGATGACTTCACACTCTAAAAATATAGGAACTTATTATTGAATATTATAAGTATGTCAGGACCCTGGTTCATAGAATTCTTATATTAAAGAATTAAAAGTTCTGATGGGTATATAGGTAAGGCTGTTGGGGTTTAGTCGTAGCCTTTTATGGTGAGGGCTTGCCATTGGAGGGTTTTCGGGTTATAGATGGCTTTACATGTGACATAGGTGCCATTTGAGATGGATGATTTGTCTATAATGTGAGCCTGTACAAGTGTGTCACGAATCGTTCCGTTGCCATCGTCTCCAATGCTAAGTTTTCCGGAGACACTTTTTGTGGCTTCGCAAGGTGTGTTGTCATCCATTCGTTTGTAGTTTAGGACTTTTGTTCTTCGTATTGGATCCTGATAGTAGGTCACGCTCAATTTGTCGCCTACGCCCAGTGAACTGTCGTGGAGAGACCCTTCTATATCGTTTGGTCCGGCTGTGAAATGAGAATCCTCTTTACCGGTTTGAAATATGGTTACCACTTTGCTGTCAAACAGGTTTAGTATTTCAGCTTTGTTGGCAGGCAAGAGCAGGTGAATTACCGGTTGGTCGAATGGGTCGATATAGATCAGTGCAGTAACCGCTTCTCCCACGGGTGGCAATGGCGGATGTTTGGCAACGGGGCGATGACGGTGTAACACGAGTCCATCATCGGTCACAATACCGTGGATATGTTTAAGAGTACTGTAAGGTTTCTCATTAGGAATAGGTCGTGCCAAAACAATGTTGCCGCCCATAGTTTTCAGCTCGATGTTATTACCTGGTGATAATTCTCTAAGAGTTGGCCACTCGATAAGGTTGATGACAACGGGGTGATATAGTGCTGAAGCTGCTATAATAGTGTCGTTGTTGATTTCTAAAATCGACATAGGTGTTGAAACCTTATCATTGTAGATGGCTGCAAGCGCTTCAATAGCTAATCGTTGATAGGCAAGTTCATAATGGGCTATGTGTTCTCCGGGGTTCATTGTTGCAACTCCATAGGCCGGCAGAGGCTCGGCTGCCGTGTTCGTGGAGTCATTATCGGGTAAGTATTGCTTTAGTCGTCGCACGATCATGGCCGATTCTTCATCGGGTGTTCGACCATCGAGTATTCCGAGACGAAGAGCTCCGAGTGCGAGAATTCCGGCCTTGAGTCTGCTATCGTTCACGATGTTGGCAAAATCGAGCCAAAACATAGGTGTTTGTGATTCTTGTCGCGATGCGATGGCCGACATTCTCTTGAAGGCATCGTTGTCCCGCTCGATCCAACTCATCATAAGAGCACGTTGTCGAGCATTCAATTCGTCGTCACCATCGTGGTTTAGTTCAGCAATTAAGTCAAAAATGTCGATGAGACGTGCAATAAGTTGTTCAAAGCGTGTCTTATCGCATTTTATTGTCATGAAGCAGTGATTTACCGCGTCGGTGAGTAAGTGATAATTAGACTCTGTTAACAAGTTGTCATTAAACCAATTAGTGAAAAATTCAGGGAATTCCCACGCATGGTTGTCGCGCATGGTTTTCAAAGCCAATGAAAGTAATGATAGGTGAAACCGGTCGGTATCGTGTATAGCTTTGTGTTGACCATACATTTTTATCAGTGCTATGGCTCGATCAATGTCCCCGGAATGTATCTGTCTTGCGATAAGCCTCACGAAGGCTTCTCTGACGATTGACAGTACAGTGGCCGGTCTGGTGTTGAATGATGCCATTATCTGTGGCAACTGAAAGGCTTGATCAGAGTCAAGAACCAATTCAATAGAAATAGCAGCAAGACTGCTTTTTCCATCATCTCGAGCATAGTCTTCACCGCGCAGGGTGGCAGGATTCCATAATTGAAAAAATCGAGTGAATCCAAATTCAGGAAATTTGCGGGCAAGTCTCACAGCGAGCCTCAGTATGAGCGAGTGAAGCCGCGATGGCCGAGGTATGTTCAGCGCGAGGTAATCAAGCAGCAAAGCTCTTACGGGGCGTGAATCGTTGCCTGTTATAAGTACTCGTGCATACCGGTAGATGATCGTGCCGTAGATTTCATGAAGCTTGGGATCCATTTCGCCCTTATTATAAATAGTGCGAGCTTTATAGTAGGCTTCGGTTTCGTGCCCGTCACGTGCCGATAGATCTTCAAGTTCATGAATTATATTATATCCCGGGCATGACAATAAATTGTTTTGCCTGTGACGAAATTCGGCCTCAGAGCGGTCTCTTAGTTGTGGAATCAATTCATCAAGGCGCTGAGATATGGCCGTTAAGTAACTTGTAACACGGTTCTCGATACAACTTTTCTCAATAAGAAGATATACATTGACAAGAGCTATCAAGGCCGACTCGTCGTGTGGATCGGCACAAAGAGCCTCTTCGCCGGCCCTGCGGGCTTCTTGAAGTTTGCCATCGCGAGCCAGCGACTCTATGTAGTCACCCGATTCCATCATGTAGAAAAGAAGTAGAGGGTAATAGCTGTCACGCGTTGTCGAGCATCGCTATCTTAGCTGCAAGAGTTTCGATTTCCTCCTTGATACCTGCAATTCGGCGTTCCATTTCGGCGAGCATCGCGTTGCCACGACCCGATTTGGTTGTGAAGAAGCCCAAGTTGTTCTCGCATGTCTTCAGCTCCTGGCGCTTTGCTTCATAGGCGCGCACAATGCGTTCGCGTTCGCGCGACAATTTATTGGAGTCGTTACTGATCTCAGCTAGAATTGTTTCAAATCGAGCCATAGAGCGGCTTGAGCGTGATAGTTTGAATCTGTCGCGAAGCTTGTTTACCGTTTTACGGTATTCATCGTAGATTTTGTCTTTCTCTTTGAACGGAACGTGTCCGGCCTGACGCCAGTCTTGGTCGGCTTGTTTTATCATGGCGTCGACATCTTCGGCAGGAGTTTCATCGGCTATTTCAGTAAGGCGCGAGATAATTTCGCGTTTAGCTTTTAAAGCAGCCTGCTCGTTGCTGCGAAGATCGTTAAGATCTTTTTTCTTCTGTTCGAAGAAATAGTCGCAAGCCTGCTGAAAGCGAGTCCAAAGTGCATCGCTTTGTTTGCGAGGTACCGCTCCCACTGTTTTCCACACGCGTTGAAGTTCAACGAGACGATCGGCCGTCTTGCGCCAATCTGTACTGTCTTTGAGCGACTCGGCTTCTTCACATAGAGCTGTTTTCTTGGCCAAGTTGTCGGCTTGACGTTCTCTGGCCGCTTTGTAAAACTCAGCCTTGGCAGCAAAGAACTTGTCACATGCCTCGCGGAAACGTGCAAACAGTTTGTTGTTAACCCTTGGAGCGGCATATCCTAAAGTTCGCCACTCCTCTTGTGCGGCGAGCAGCAATGCGGTATTGTCGTCCCACTGTTTGAACGAAGTCAAGGATTCTAAATCAATAGTCTCTACGCGTTCACATAGAGCTGTTTTTGCCTCTTCGTTTTTTTGTTCGCGAGCCTTTCGTTCCTCGAAGAAAGCTTGATAGCGTTTGTTTACAATCGCCGAAGCATCTTTAAACCGGTTCCAAATCTCATCACGCAGTTCTTTTGCTACCGGGCCGGTATCGCGCCATGTGTCGTGAAGCACTTGCAGACGCTTGAATGCTATAACTACATCTTCCTCGTTGGCAAGATCTTCGGCTTCCTGGCATATTACAGTCTTAGTGTCGAGGTTCTTTTTGAAATCGTAGTCGCGAAGGTCTTTATTTATACGGTATTGGTCGTAGAAGTGTTCGGTTGCATCCTGATAGCGTTTCCACTGAGCAGTCGACTCGGTGGCCGGGACTTCGCCTATTTCTTTGAACTGTTGTTGAAGTTCCTTGAATCGAGGAAATTCGCGGTTAACATTATCGGCATCGGCCGACATTTCGAGCAGTTGTTTTATAATTTCTTCTCGTTTTTCAAAGTTAGCTATGCGTTCGGCTTCGAGTTGTGCGAGACGTGTGGCTTTCTTCTCTTTTATTGTATCAAGGATGGCTTTGAATTGTGTGTCGATTTCATTCTGTGTGCCATCAACGGTAATTTCTTCTGAACCTTCGGCCTGTGCGCGTGCTTCAGCGGCAGCCAACAGGTCGGCTTGGCGTAATGCGTAAAATTGTTGTTTGATGCTCGACAACTCTTCGCGGGCTATGTCATCGGCGTCACGCTGTGACAGCAGCGTAGCGGCCTCCAGAGCTTCTAAGGCCGATTGATAACGCACTCGTGGAGTGTTTTCGGTTTCTTCTACAGTTACATTAGTCTCAACAATGGGCTCGAGAGCCTCTTCACGCATTTCCATAACAATGTGGTATTTATACAGTTAACATAAAGCTTGGTCTAAAAAGAGACAAAGCAGTCTCCAAATTTATGAAATCTTGTTGACACTGCAAAATTTTTTTGCCGAACAAGCTATAAATGAATCAATTTAATTCAAATAACGTTTAAATTTGTGGGTCAGATATTGTCTCATGGGCACATCGTAGTAGCGTAGCAGTCCCCATGCGAGCAGTATGACTGAAGCAATTATAAGAGCGGCAACGGGCCATGCGCTTGAAAAACTGAGTTCGTTTTTCCAAACCCAGGAATACATCATGTACATAAACGGGTAGTGGATGATGTAGACAGGATAGGATATTGCACCTAAAAATTCACATGTGTGGCGACTGTAAGGATCGGTTGTCGTTCCCGACGCGCCTAAATACACTACCATTGGGAATACAAAGAGCGTGCATACGACGTCATATACACCGTTGAGCACCGGCCAATTCTCACCTCCAATAAAAGGAACGGCAAGAACACAACAAATTATAAACGAGCACATAATGAAGGCACCTTTAACTTTTATCGGTTTGAATCGGCGTGACATAAGCAGGCCTATTGAAAACGAGAAAGTCATACGGGCCAAACCCATGAAAAAGCCACCGTTGGCGGCTGTCCATCCTACCCCGAGATGGTAGTCACCCGATCCGTTCCCTATGCCTATCGAAGCTAAAGCTAAAGCAGCAACACAAGTAAAGATGGTGAGCGCTCGGTTAGACATTCGATGAAGGAAAAATGCGTATAATAGACTGCCAACATATTCAAAGAACAGTGACCACGATGGGCCGTTGAGTGGAAACATCTCGCCGTTACCGCGCACCTCTGGAAGTGTGCCCGGCAATGATGGGATAAAGAAAAATCCGAAAATAATCGAAAGTATCACGGCTGAAGTGCTTACTGTAGTTCCGTCCCATTGTTCGCACCCTTGTAATATGAACGAGATGACTCCTAATACCACGGCTATTAAAACCATTGGTTGTAGTCTTATTCGACGAAGAATGAAACTACCGGTAGACATTCCTTGATTCCAGCGGCCATCGTAGGCGTAGCCTATTACAAACCCCGATAAAACGAAGAAAAAGTCAACGGCAAGGTATCCGTGGTTTATCACTTGGTCGCGCGAAGATGTTGCAAATCCTTCGCCTACATGATAAAGTATTACCATCAGGGCTGCTACACCGCGAAGTCCATCGAGAAGGTCGTAGCGTGGTTTCATATTTGAAATCTTAGAGCTTGTCTCGGTCATTTTGCAAGTTTTTCTATTATGGCAAGTGTCGCAGTCTGGTTTTTTTCCGATGCTCCTACAACGGCAAGTTGCACTATGCCGTTTTTGTCAACGACGATTGTTACAGGGTATCCCGATTTGCGGCCGAAAAAGACAATGTCATCGGCTTCCTGCAAATGGTTCCATGTAAAGCCATGTTGTTTGACTATGGGCATGATTTCATTGGCATCGTGACGCGATGCTGACAAAAATATTACATCAGGGTATCTTTCTTTCCAAGTGGATAGTACCGGCATTTCTCTACGGCAGGGGCCACATTCTTTTTGCCATATGTTTATAACATATACTTTCCCCTTCAGTACTTGGTTATTCCATACCTGATTATCAGTGTCTTTATAGTTGAATTGAATGAACGGTTCACCAACTTCCAAGTTGAATTTCAGGCATTCGGCAGGACTTAACGGCCTGTGACCTTCATAGTCTTTTAGTAGTTCCTTGGCATACATCACTTTGTCATAAGGGATCGCCTTGTCGGCTACGTCTGTGGAAAATATATATTCTTGTGGAGGATATATAGCCATAACTGTTTTTCCTTCGGGATCTCTAAGCATCACCATAGAACTGCCTTCGGGCGTGGGAACCAATTGGTCGAAGAAAAGGCCATTAACGATTTTTGTAGCCCTCAAGTTGGCATTTGTTGGCGTTTGGGCAAATGTAACAAATGAAATTGCCAAAACTGTTATTGAAAAAAATATTTTACTCATGGTTTTACAGGTTTAAATACAAAGCTACAAACATGTTTACTGGCGTTGATTTTTCAGAAAGTTGCGAGAGCTGCTTTTCCAAAGTGAACCGAATTTGGTACAACTTTTAGATTCTCTGGTCATAACGCGTAAGTTAATGTGTGGGGACTTATTTCAAACGTTAAATAATATATTGTAATTCATCATTCGGGGGTAATGTAGAATGTAGGCAATGTTTCAAGATAAAGGCGGAGTGTTTCCTCATTGGCACGCATCGCATCGCTCAGTGACTGATTGGGTAAAGAGGCT
>CANOKG010000133.1 GCA_947566655.1 uncultured Muribaculaceae bacterium
TATATTCATAGCCGACCGATGATTTACTGTCGATATACCCTACCTCGGGACCTGTTATAGACTCGCCGGTCAGGAAGCCGTGGGTGTCATACCACATGTCGTGGGTATAATGGTACCGGGGATCATTCAGGGATACCTCACGTGACAGGGGCCGTCCCTGACGGGTATATGTCATAAGCTCAGTTATATTGGTCCCATCATGACCTGCGGTATACCTCGCGGTCATGTTCCCTTCAATGTCATAGCTGTAAACTTCATATTTTGCATCGGTGAACGGGTCGCCGTCCTCGCTGTACAATGTGACCCTGCGCCCTGTCAGACTACCCGATGATGTGGTGCTGTCAAGGTCGGCATCTCCCAATGCGTCTGCAATATGATCGGACATGTTGATGAACCGGTAGCTGTCATAGTAGTTCACGATGGAACAGCATATATCAGTGGCATCGATGCCTTCGGGAAATTTGTAGCCGATGCCGGTATTGTCTGTCGCTACAACGGTGGTCATCACCGGTATGTCGTAGGGCGACGGTATGTCGAATGAACATATGCCCTGGACCGTGGGACGACTGATGGAATCGTAGAAATATGCCTCGCACGTACCGTTCTCTTTCATTGTGGCGGTCTGCCGGAATGCGAGACGGTTGTAGCGGTCGTAGCGCATACTGACACCACCTGTCCCGGGAACCTTGGAGTAGACGCAGTTGCCGCGGCGGTCATAGCGGTAGATGAAGGCGTATTGCTCCATCACGTCGTCGTTCAACGACCAACTCTTATTGGCCGATGTCATCTTTGCGGCAGCTTCGGGCTGCAGAATAACGCGAAGTTGACCCAAGACATCATAAAGGAAGTAGGTGTCGGCAAATTTACCTTTCGATTCGTCAAGGACTCGTCGCTCCAACATTTTGAATCCGCGCCAGTCGGTGAATGTAAGCAAGGTGCATCCATCAGGATCGGTTGATTTGGTGACATCGAGCTGCCCCGCAGGATAATAGCCTGACAGTCTGACCTGTTCGTTGCCTGAGTCAGAGCCCGATGATTCAACAAGCTGATATTTACGACATCGCAATAACTCATCTGTCTGATTGTTACAGATATAATCAAACTTGTATGGATGATTCTGCATGACTGAGCCCTCCCTGATTATTTCCAATGGCTTATCACCTGACATAGCTCTGTAGGAAATTTGAGAGAACGGTCGTTGATCGTTGTAGTGAGCTATTGCCCCGGGGCTGGTCCGGAATTCAGAATCTGATACCGGAACCGGCAGGTATTTTTTTATCGGGCGGTCCAATGCGTCATATTCAGTTTTGGATGCTATGAACTTATCATTGGCAATCGCATCAATCTGCTGTACAGGCATTCCGAAACCATCATAATATACCGTAGAGGCCGCATCTCCACTGTCATCGTGGGTGGTTGTGGTAAAAAGGTTACGTCCGGGCGATCCGTCGGTCGATTCTCCGTACAGTTCGTAGCTGTAGCTCGCCACCGGTTTGCCGGCGGTGTTTTTCTCTCCGGTGAGTCGTCCGGCATGGTACCCGAACTGCCGTTTCCTGCCTGATGGTGCGGCTATCGAGGTGCAGCCCACGAGCGGTATGTAGGTATAGGTTGTCGTCAGGCCGGCATCGTCGAGGGTCATTCCGGTGAGCAAGTCGTATTCGCTGTCCCAGGTGGCAGATATGCGGCGCCCGTCGGCGTCGGTCATTGCCGTGATGCGCCCGCGGTGGTCATAGGCCGTGTAGTGACGGTTGTATATCGTATGGCGGGACTGCACGTCGGCGTCGCAGGTCGTGATATAGACCCGCGTGGGACGTGTCAGGGTGTCGGTACCGCACCTGAACCGGCCATACTCGTAGCGGCGCAACAGCGAATCGGCTCCCGTGCCGTCCCGGTAGACCCATTTCTCCACCACCGGCAACCGGTTGAGCTTACATCCTGCCGCCTTGATCTTTGCGCCGGTATACTCCGACATCGCGATATATGACGCAACTGACTCACCGCCCGATGACACGACCTTGCCCAAAGGGTAGAACGACCTGCGGTTCCCTACGTAATAGATCGTGTCGCTCCCGAATCCGGGCAGATGTTTTCTGTCGTAAAACTCAACCGGGTCTTTTACCGGAGGATAATTGCTACCCAACGATTTCATAGGTCTTTCGGGTTGTAGCTCAAATATCGGCAACGAATCGCTTGGAATAGATCCGGAGTACAGGTATCTTGTCGTTACTGACCTACGGCTGTTATCAGGATATACCGTAGTGGTGACTGTGGAATCGCATACAAAACGTCGGGATGTGAAATATACAGGGAATGTGTTGATATCGTTCATGCTCTGGATATCAAGCCTGGTTGTCCCGTTTTTATAGTAATAGATCTTGTAGACGTTGCTCTCGCAGAATAGTCCCTCGCAAATGCGATTGGTAACCGCACGGTTGTAGATCTCTTCAATCATACGGGCCTGATATTCATTCCCCGCTTTCTCATATACTGTTTTTCGCACAAGTAGCGGCCTCCCTCCCAACACTTCCTCATTATATCCTGAAACCGGATGTGGTTGCATGGCCGTGAGGTAGCCGTCGGGCAATACTGTCTCTATTGTCTCGAAATATCCCAGATGCCGTCTGTCGGATGAAGATCCGCCTGTAATCCCATCTGTTATACCAGAATTACCGCCGGCCCTCACATGTTTGTTCACACAATTATCCAGATCATATTCATAAGTTGTGAGCACCGGGCTTTCCAGTCCTGTCCCTTCGGTATACTCCTCGACTTTTCCATAGTAAATCCTGGCGTTCTCGACCGGGTATCCTCTCATGGAGGCGCTTGACAGAAATGCGGTACCCATATTGTAGACCGGATTATAGGCCAGCGATACCGATCCTCCGGCCGGTTGGGACGTGAACACTCCCGAGTGTGAGAGAAAATGATGACAGGTCAGGTTCTCAAGTTCCAGATTACACCGGGGGGCTTGATAATTGAAACTGCGTTTTCTCGTACGCCGGTCACGTGACACGGTTTTGTCTTTGGTCGTGATCGATCTGATCCTGTGGCCTATGACGACCTCGCCATTTAAAAAGGACCGGCTTTCACCTTGGACATTGACTGTGGAGGGTTCATATTCTATGATGGTCTCGGAGCCATTGATATCGGTTATGGTGGTGAGTGATGATGCCGATATGTAGGAACGGCTGGTGGCTCTTGATTCAGATTGCGTCAGATCATAGTCAAGAACGCTCCATGCACCAACGGTACTGCCGTTCCAGCCGTTCTGGTATCCGAACAGATCGTACAACTCGCCCGGTGCACTCTCGTTATAGCCGAACCGGTAGTTACTTACAAGCTTGCCGTCCTTGGCTATCCTTACAGCATCGAGACGTGCGCGCCGGTCGTTGAATTTACCGCACGTCAGTTCCTCTGTGGATATCGTTTTGCCCGCGGCATCTTTCAATGCGATTGCCGAAATACGGTCGGCAGGCCCATTTAACTGGGTCGAGAATTTTCTTTGGATCTCAAATTCGATCGATCCAGACCGGTTTTTTATTTTCTGTGGCAGACACTGGTCTGGAAATGTCGTTTTGTTGATGCTTGCGACGCTATTATCTGACGTACCTGTAAGTCCTGTCTCGCCCGGCAATGAACTCTGTCGGTAACCGAACGATCTCATGTTCAGGTCATGATTCCGAGACCACCTGGATGCCCGGGTATAAGTGATTTCTATCCCGTCGTTCCCCTCTGACGGCGTTATCCGGCTCAGATTCCATGCCGACACACAGTCATAGTTGCGGGAAGAGAACGGGATAGGGATAGGATCTGGGCGATTGACGTATTCGATATGTTCCTTTTCTTCAAAACGGTAAACCACTCCTTCGGGAGTGGTTATCTCGAAGGCATCGGTGGCTTTGGGATTGGATGGATCGGGAATGCGTCTTATTGTAAGTTCGGTTGACGGGAACTGAAGGATGATATTATCCCTGATGATGAAACTGCCCGAATAGCCGGCGAAATTATAGCTGTAGCGGTCATACTCGGTATCTTTCTTTGCCATCAATATATCTTGGTAGTAACTCACATCGGTCGAATTTTCACGCAGATCGAAAGTGACGTTGTTGCCGGTACCTTTCCACTCGTCGGGGAAACCGTTGATCTGGCGCGAGACCTGACCGAGACCGGTCAGGGTCCAGCCCAGTCCGATGCCGGTCGTTAGATCATTGCGCTTGATGCCGCCAGTGTGGTAGCTCAGTCCCAATTCCACACCCCGACCTCCGCTGCCCGGTAATGCGACCAGCGGTATCGAGATATCGGCGGTGCCCGTGGCGTAGCTCACCGGATAGTCCTGATAGCGCCGCATGGCCGCCGCATCGGGCGACGGCTCGGTGATTGTCTCCCCGCCCGAGCGAGGTACATCCCACATATTGCTGTCACCCGCCCCCGTCTGTGCCAACGTGGTCGCCGGGCTGCCAAGTAACAGGCAGAGGGCAGCCAAAAACGGGACTGTTGCACGGGAGGGAGGCTTCATGGTAATAATGAACTGATTTACTCCCGCAATGTAAGCAAATATCCCGATTCAGCAAAATATCTCCTGAATATTTTTATCAGAAACTTTAAAATTGACCAAATTTGACTCAATAGAGCTAATTATATGTGCATGAGGTCGCGGTATATGTCGAGAGCTGCTGTGATATCGTTGTGACCCACTATTTGACCACAGTGAATTTCGCCGGGTGCCGATAATAGGGTGAATGATATTTGGTCGGGACGTTTGTTTTTCTTGTCGTGAGCCATGTAGTCAAGGAGGGTGGGGTAATCATCGCATGTGAAATGCAGTTTAGGATAGTTTGTTTCTACCCAATGGGCAGTTTTATATAGCCATGATGTCTCGAACCCGAGTCTCATATGGGATAGAATCAAAGCGATAATAAGGCCGTGAGCCACAGCAAAGCCGTGGGGTATAGGTTGACCCGAGGCCATGGCATTTGATTCAAAAGCATGGCCAGCTGTGTGACCTAAATTAAGAGCTCTGCGAAGACCTTTTTCGGTAGGGTCAATTTCGACAATATCTTGTTTAACTTTTACGCTTCGTTCCAAAAGTTGCAACATCAATTCTGATCCAATTTCGGCTATGTTGCGCTCAATCAATGAATTTACTTCTGTGGCTGAAGTTAAGAATCCGTGCTTGAGCATCTCAGCATATCCCGACTTCAACTCGTCGAGTGGAAGTGTTCCAAAAAAACACGATGAGATAATAACCGATTCGGCCTCTCTGAAAACTCCTATTTCGTTTTTCAATCCGTTGAAATTTATGCCTGTTTTTCCTCCTACCGATGCGTCTACCGCCCCGAGCAATGTAGTTGGAACGTTTATAAATCTCACTCCTCGTTTAAATGTCGAGGCTGCGAATGCACCAAGATCAGTCACCATACCACCTCCAATGTTGATTATAAGGCTTGAGCGTGTGGCTCCGTTGTCGCTTAGCTCTTTCCACACTTGTGCCAGTGAGTCGAGAGTCTTATTAGTATCACCGGCATTGATGGTTATGAGCCGAGCATCAGAGAGTGATTTGCATTCTGATGTAAGTGATGGTAGGACAAGTGCCGCAGTGTTGGTGTCGGCAATTACAAATGTAGGCTTTTTGTCTCCTTGAGTAATCAAGTAATCAAGTTGGAGTGCCACGTCATTGGTGAATATCAGTTGCTGTGACATTTTTTCAGAAGAGAAGGTAATAAGTTATAAAGAGCGTTCATTGATGGCAAGACAAGGTCGGCTCCGGCTTGATGTAAAGCATCGGCTGGAATGGGGCCGGTGGTCAGAGCTATGGTGAATGCTCCGGATGCTACACCGCTTTCCACGCCTATCGGAGCGTTTTCTATAACAATCGATTCCCATGGCTGGGTTCCCGCGAGGAGCATTCCTTTTAGATAAGGTTCAGGATCGGGTTTCCCTTTGGTTACATCGCGAGCTGTGATGCGATGATTCTCGTTGAATGCCCCCGGGTAGTCGGTTGCGAGCCTGTCGAGAACCGACGGTTGGCCAGAGCCGGTAACGAGAACTGTTGTAATATTCTTCTCCAGAAGTGTCGACACCATAGGTTGGGCACCAGGCATGGGGCTTACACGAGGACACTCGTTGAAATATACGGTTTTAAGGTGATAAAGCTGTTTTATTGTATCCTGTTCCGGAATTTTATTCCATTGCCGTTTCCATAACCGGGTGATAGTAGATGCTCCGGTCATTCCTTCATAGAGATAAAACTCTTCGCGGGTACATTCAACGCCTTGCTCGGTCATGAGCCGGTACCATGCCGCTGTGTGGTTAGTCATTGAGTCGTAGAGCGTACCATCCATATCTATCAATGCGGCCCTGATATTCAGGCTCAGGAAGCCTGTGCGGTTACTCCAGTGTTCTAAGGCCCGTTCTATTATCGTATCCATGGGAAGAGCTTTTTCTTTTTTTGTTCTGTGACTTTGATTGTGTCTGATTGTTGTCTTGACAAAGAGTCGGGAGCCGGCAAATAGCCTTCC
>CANOKG010000134.1 GCA_947566655.1 uncultured Muribaculaceae bacterium
CGCCCCCACCATTCAGTAACAAATACCGCTATAACAGCAACAGGCATTATCATCCTGATTGCGACAAATACCGCATAACCGACTCCATTTGAAATACCGCTAATTACAACAATACTCAATGCTACAATAGTTGCTATACATAGCATATATCTTCTCAATGACAAAAACAACAGAACGAGTAAATATATCACAGCAAATATCAAGACGAGTAGAGGACCCGTCCGCCTTAAGATATTGAATGATACAGAAAGGTTATCAAATCGAAATATAATAAAAGTCGTTGTAGTTAACAGAAATATTGATAATATTTTCAAGATATCTTTGTAATTTAGAACTGCAACCGACTTTTTATAGTAATTTTTCTGGCCAACAAGACGGGCAACAATCATGCAGATACCCCACAATGCTCCCCATACTAAATAGTTACACGACACACCATGCCAAAGTCCTGAAATAAGAAAAACAGTTAATATGTTTAAACAAAGGCGTATTTTACTGCAACGAGATCCTCCCATAGGAATATAAACATAGTCACGGAAAAAGGTCATCAAAGTGATATGCCACCGGTGCCAGAACTCTGCAATATTCCGAGAAAACAAAGGATACTTGAAATTGATAGATAGTTTAATCCCTAAAAGTGCTGCCAAACCTCTTGCAATGTTACAATAACCCGAAAAATCGCAATAGATTTGAATTGTGTATAGAATAACTCCCAACGACAAAAGAATTTGCGAGGAATTACAGTCTTCAAAAATCCAATTAACATACTGATTACATACGTCGGCAACTGTAATTTTTTTAAACAACCCCCAAAGAATTTCTCTCGCTCCGTTGACTGCCAAATCATAATTCCATAAACGCCGATTTCTTATCTGCGGTAACAAATCAGCACCTCTTTCTATTGGACCTGCTAGCAACTGGGGAAAGAAAGCCATAAAAGAAGCAAACGTTAATAGATTTCGTTCTGGAACAATGGTACATTTATAGACATCAATTGAATAGCAGACTGCCTGAAGTATATAAAATGAAATACCTATAGGCAGTAATATTTTGATTGTAAAAATATCAACATTCCACCCAAAGACCGATAGTAGCTTCAATATATTATCACTAAAGAAATTGAAGTATTTAAAAACTATCAAAACACCAATATTTACAACTACACTGATTACAGTACATAACTTTGTGCGCTTTTCACATGCAGGAAGAGCCATGCCCCAAGTAAATATAGTAGTAAACGCAAGTAATCCTAAAAATCGCCAATCCCACCAGCCATAGAAAAAGTAACTTGATAATAACAACAAGCCATTCTGAACTTTTGTATGATTATTTAAGGCCCAGTAAGCAATAAAAAATATTGTAAAGAATATCAGGAAGACAACAGAATGGAATTGCATTTCAGACTTCAAACACAAGAGTTAATGTACAACATAACAGTCACAAAAAATTGGTCGACATAAACAGCTTTAAGAGTGGGATTCAAAATAAAAATCAAATTAGTTATATAGAATAGCAACTGAACAGATTCAAATAATGGAAAAATTTCCTTTATAGATCGTCACAAAGGTAATAAATGGATTTTAATAAAGACTAATAATTATGAAAATATTTAGTAATTTTGTTCAAGAATGAACATTATACTGAATATAAGTTTGACAACCAACTACATTATTAAGATGGTATAGTCCATAAAATATTAACCATAAAACCTTGTTTAGTAATTACATAATCAACAATACAACATGATTTGCAATATACGTGACGTAAGACCCGAACAAGATGCTAAGGCTATCGCCGACATATACCGTTTCTATGTAGAGAAAACAACAGTCTCTTTTGAATTAAAAGCCCCAGACTGTAAAGCAATGCTCTCTCGCATTATTGATATAACATCAAATTATCCATACCTTGTATATGAAGATAACGGGCAGATTTTGGGATATTGTTATGTTCATCAATGGAAAGAACGACCGGCCTACAAAGAAACCTTAGAAACAACTATTTATTTGGCAACCAATGCAGTAGGGCGAGGGATTGGTCACCATTTAATGAAAGAACTAATAGCACGTTGTAAATCTCAAGGTTATCACTCTTTAATAGCTTGTATCACCGCTGAAAATAAAACTTCATGCCTATTTCATGAAAATTTAGGGTTCAAAAAAGTTTCTCATTTTAAATCAGTAGGCTTTAAATTAGGTCGATACCTTGATGTTGTAGATTACCAATATGAGTTGTCAAAGTAGACATTACAAATTGGAATTATAATATCGAGAATCACCTGTTACCTCTCTACCCACAAAATCCGGAACATTATCAAGAACGGTTTTTAGTGTCGGCAGTTCAACTTCAGCAATAACCAAACCTTGATGTGAGCCGTGAAACTCATCTATCTCCCACACAAATTGATCATGCTTGACAATATAACGGGTTTTAGATATTACAGGTGGAATAGCGATAGATTCTAACATATCAATTGCATCTTCATAAGGAACCTCATATTCCCATTCATCACGAACACAACCATTGGTCAACCCTTTTACAGTTAAAAACGCTTTATCATCCTTAATACGAACACGAACAGTGCGTTTAGGGTCACGACTAAGATAACCCTGTCTAATATCAATGGCTACTTCTGCCTTCTCCTTATAGGATTGGTTTAGCACCAGGAATTTTCGTTCAATTTCTTTTGCCATAATAATGCAAAAGTACGTAAATTTGTCAAATCATTATCAATGAACATAAAAATAAATGATATATAAATACTTGAATTTTATATTGACTTATATAAGAGTTATTATTTTAGGTCTTATATATATGCAAAGCATCGTGTGTTTTGCATCATATCGCATTAAAGTTCATGTAATAGATTCGATATCAGAACAACCAATACCTTTTTCTGCAATTTTCATCAAAGGTACAGGAACTGGGACATTGTCTGACAATCATGGACGGGCAGAATTGAACACAAATACCCTGCCATGCTATCTTAAAATCACAATGATGGGATATGAATCAAAGGGAGTAGCGATCGATTCAACCACATCAACAACAATCATTAGATTAATTCCAAGTGGAGTAGAACTCGAGGAAGTTATTGTTAAAAAACAAAAAGAACATTATTCGAAACGCAACAATAGGGCCGTTGAACTAATGAGACTGGTTAGAAAATCATCTGATTCTACAGATCCAAGACGGTCTCCATATTATTCATATAACAACTATGATAAGATTTCGCTGGCATTAAATAATTATATAACAAAAGACACTGCCAATAACTCAACACTCTCATTTCTAAACGAATATATTGACACATCGGCTATGCCAGGCCGATCATTGTTGAACATATCGATCAAGGAGAAGTTCTCAACTATTTACAATAGATCTTCGCCCAAGGCCGAAAAAGAGGTAATTAAAGCAATACGAAGAGTAGGGATAGATGAAATAGTTGATCAATCGTCAATGCAAACATTTATTGAAGACATACTAAAACAGATTGATATCTATGATAACGATATAAATATACTGCAGAATCGATTTGTTGGTCCGCTATCAAATATAGCAGCCGATTTTTACAAATTCTATATTACCGACACTGTAGAAATAGACAGCAATCGATTGGTTGAATTGACTTTCGTTCCACGAACACCTACAACATTTGGTTTTACCGGCCGAATATATGTTTCGGTTGATGATTCCAGCTATATGGTAAAAAAAGCTGTAATGGGTGTTCCCGCCCAAATAAACCTCAACTTTGTAAAAGATTTGCAATTAATTCAGGAATATGATCGTTCGCCCGAGGGGAAACGCCTTAAAACGATGGATGACATGTCATTTAATTTAACACTGGCAACGGGCCGAAACGGATTATTTGTAAGACGAATATCGGCCACGAGCAATCATTCATTTAATAAACCCACTGAGATTAGTGTCTTCGAAAACAAAGCCGGCAGTATAACATTGCCCGATGCTTCAGAACATAGCGAAGATTATTGGGAACGTATCAGACTTATTCCAATAACATATAACGAAGGGCGAGTGGGAGAGATGCTAATCAAATTAAGACATCAACCTATTTACTATTGGAGTGAAAAAATATTAAGAATACTTGTCAATGGCTATGTTGGCACAGCCGAAACAAATAGTAAATTTGACATTGGTCCGGTTAACACAATGATAAGTAGCAATGACCTTGAGGGAATAAGACTCAGGATCGGTGGAATAACTACTGCCAATCTCAGTAAGCGATGGTTTGGGCGTGGATATATAGCCTATGGAACAAGGGATAAAAAGCTAAAATATAAAGGAGAAGTTGAATATTCATTTAGAGAAAAAGAATATCACTCTCGTGAATTCCCCATTCAGTCATTACGACTTACTCATCTATATGACGTCGATATGATCGGACAGCATTACATGTTCACAAACCCCGATAATGTTTTCTTGACATTAAAGAGAATGAAAAATCGACTTATTACATATCACCGAGTGACTTCGTTAGAATTTACCCATGAAATGGAGAATAATTTAACGTTTTGCGCAACGGTAAAACATGAAAGACAGGAATCAACGCCTTACGTTCCTTTCACGACAACCTCGGGTCAATCATTTAGTCACTATAATTATACGGGACTCACATTATCTTTAAGATATGCACCCGGAGAAAAATTTTATCAGACAAAGACATACCGAATACCGGTAAACCTTGATGCACCAGTTTTTATGATAGAGCATACGTATAGTCCTAAAGGCATTTTAGGAAATAATTTCGGTATAAATTGCACAGAGGCCAGCATACAAAAACGATTCTGGTTCTCCGCATTTGGATTCTTAGATTGTATCGTAAAAGGAGGACATATATGGTCGGCCACCCCATATCCATCATTGTTATTACCCAATGCCAACTTGTCTTATACAATACAACCCGAAAGTTTCGCACTGATGAATCCGCTTGAATTTATCAACGATTCATATGTGTCTTGCGATCTCACCTACTGGTCAAATGGAGCCATATTAAACTACATTCCGGTGGTTAAGCGTCTAAAATTGCGAGAAGTTTTTGCTTTCAGAGGATACCTCGGCTCTTTAAGTTCAAAAAACACCCCATCACTAAATAACAATCTATATTTATTCCCTGAGCAGGCTTTAGCCACACCAATGAACGGTCACCCATATATGGAAATAAGCGCCGGACTTGATAATATATTCAAATGTTTGAGATTAGACTACGTGTGGCGACTATCTTACAGAAAGACACCGGGAGTAGATAAGTCGGGATTAAGAATTGCATTTCATGTCACCTTTTAAAGGTCTAATTCACACTGATAATCGAAAAATGAATAATAGAAAATCGAATATAGAACTTCTGCGCATAATAAGCATGTTGATGGTACTCGCTGTACACGCTGACGGTGCAGCATTGGGATTACCCCAGCTATGGGGAGATCTCAGTTCTGTCACAACTTATGATTTGTGGCGATTGGCAATTGAATCGGTCGCAATAATAGGTGTAAACTGCTTCACGTTAATATCGGGCTATTTCGGCATAAAGTTTCAATGGCGAGGTATCGCTGCATTTTTGTTTGAATGTGCATTTTATTCAGTTGGCATATACACGGCCGCGGCATTGATATACCCCGATATATTCTCGTGGCGATGCTGGGTCGAAAGCTGCCTTGTACTGACTCATACCGATCTGTGGTATATTCCAGCCTATTTTGCACTTATGTTTCTAAGCCCCGTACTCAATGCCGGCATGTCGACATTGAACAGACGCCAAGCTACTATCGTATTAGGTCTATTTCTAATCTTTAACGTTTGGTGTGGATGGTGGTGGCAAGGCGAATTTAATCCTACGGGCTACACATTGGTACAGCTCATACTGGTATATATGATTGGGCGCTACTTGAGCATTCATGTAGATAGCACTTTGGTACACAACAAAAGAAACATATTGGTTACTATCTATATAGTATCAACTTTGTGCATATTTATGACATCGGTCTTTATGGATTCACTACAGGCATTCGCTTATAACTCGCCATTTGTCCTTTTATCTACTATTAGCTTGTTCCTGATATTTACAACACTGAAAATACGCTCAAAAATTATTAACTACACAGCACGTTCGGCCTTTGCAGCCTATCTTATACATAAAGCGCCACTTGTATGGGGAAATATCATGAAACCATGCGTGATATGGCTTGAGACTTCACTGCCAGGCTGGGCATTTCTGATAGCCGTATGCGGTGTTATAATCGGATTTTATCTCATTGCCATGGCCATAGACCCAGTAAGAAGATCTTTGTCAAGAGCTGTTTTAGGCAGGTAGACTTAAATCATGATAGACAAAAGCAAGTGCAATTTTAACAAACAATGTTAAAAAATTATTTTTTAAGTAATTAATTTGTTGTAACTTTGTCGTGAATGAAGTCATCTTGACTTATTTTGAACATACAAAATACAATAAGGAGTGTTAAGTG
>CANOKG010000135.1 GCA_947566655.1 uncultured Muribaculaceae bacterium
ACCGTTACCCCATGATGGCACCACGCATGGTTGTAATACTGAAAGAGGTACAATCACAGGGAGTGAATTTTCTGAAAAAGCTAAAAAACTATCTTGCATCTCCTTCAGCCACAACAATCCTTGTGATGGCCTACCGTGGAGAGCCATGCAAGAGTACAGAGATAATAAACACTATAAAAAAAGCGGGAGGCGTAGTTTTCGAGTCGCGTAAATTGACACCGACCCAACTGTCGCGAGAGATTGAAAACTGCATAAAAGCCAATGGATTGAATGTCGATCCAAAGGCGCTGTCAATGCTTACCGACTTCGTGGGCAGCGACCTGTCGAGAATCTACAACGAGATTAATAAACTCACAGTAACTCTTGGACCGGGTGCTATGATAACGCCCGAAGTAGTGGAACGCAACATCGGCATAAGCAAAGACTATAACAACTTCGAACTGGTTTCGGCTATCGCGGCAAAAGACTTCGGCAAAGCGATGACTATAGTTGACTACTTCAAACATAATCCCAAAAAGAATCCCCCACAGCCACTAGTTCCATTAATATTCAATCTATTCTCCAATCTCCTAATAGCCCAATACTCACCCGACAAAAGTGAACGGGCTCTAATGGGAGCACTTGGATTGAAATGGGCCGGTCAACTCTCCGACATTAACCGAGCGATGCAAAATTACCGTCCGGCACAGGTTGTTGAGATTCTCAGCCTGCTGCGGCAATTTGACGGCTTCAGCAAAGGTAACGGCAGCCGAATGGATCCCCACGACCTGCTACATGATGTGATATACCGTATACTGACTACCCCGGGGCGACTTTAACTCTTTTTAAAATCACTGTCGCGAAACTATTTCCAATAAAGATCGTCAATTCAAAAATAAAAATTATCATATCAAAACAATGAAAAAATTATTCATCGCCATGGCTTGTGCTATGGCAACATCAGGTGCAATTATGGCACAGGAACATTTAAAAAGCCTTAATCCGGCTTACTTCGACAAGTCGACTCCTGTAGGAACCGACTTCTTTACCCATATCAACAAGGGTTGGCAAGAGGCACACCCTCTCACAGCCGAGTATTCACGCTATGGACAATTTAACGTTCTAAACGATGAGAGCGAACGTCGCGTCAAAGAGATTGTCACAACTTTGGGCGCCACCAATCCAAAACCGGGAACTGTGGCTCAAAAGGTCTGGACCATCTACAGCCAAGCAATGGACTCGACACGCCGCAATGCCGAGGGTGCAACACCCATCAAAGCCGACTTGGCTAAAATCGAGAACACTCCCCACGAAGGGATGGAGGACCTCTTCCTTTGGTTACATGGCAACTACTCGAGTCCATTCTTCAGCGCAGGTCCCATGGAAGATCTTGCAAACTCCAACGCTTATGCAATGTATGTAAGCGCCGGCAGCATAGGCATGGGCGACCGCGATTACTACCTGCTTGATGACGAAAACAACAAGAAAGTACGCGAAGCCTACAAAACATTGATTGAAAAGCAAATGATCAATGCCGGTTACTCTAAGAAAGATGCACGCCGAATCGTGAAAAACGTCATGAAGATCGAGACAGCTATAGCCGACTCATCAAAGACTCGCGAAGAGAGCCGTGACATTCCAGCCATGTACAATCCCCGCTCAATCGCTCAACTTAAAGAAATGTATCCAAACATCAACTGGGATCGCTTCTTTATCGAGACAATGGGCATTGCTACTCCCGAGAATGTCATAGTTACTGATATCAAGACTGTAGCCCAGGCCAACAAACTCATGGCCGAACTTACCGACCGTGAGATCAAAGACTATTATCTATGGAAATATGTCGCTCAAGCTCAGAGCAAGCTTAGCGATAAATTCACCGACACGGCATTTGAGTTCAGCAAAGTTCTAAGCGGAGCCCAGGAACAACGTCCCCGCTGGAAACGCGCTCTCGGTGCTACAGAAGCTGTTCTTGGTGAGGCCATCGGTGAACTGTATGTTGAGCGCTACTTCCCCGAGTCGTCAAAACAATACATGCTCGAACTTGTGGAAAACCTGCGCACAGCTCTCGGCAAACACATCATCAATCTGACATGGATGAGCGACGATACCAAACTCAACGCCATCAAGAAGCTTAACGCCTTTACTGTAAAGATCGGCTATCCCGACAAATGGAAAGACTACTCGACAATGGTAATCGACCCCAAACTTTCATATTACGAGAACATGCACAATGCCGGGATGTGGCATCAAGCCGAGACATATGCCAAATGGGGTAAACCGGTGGACCGCACCGAGTGGGGTATGACACCTCAAACGGTCAATGCCTACTATAATCCCATGGCCAACGAGATCGTGTTCCCTGCCGGCATTCTTCAAGCGCCATTCTTCGATCCTGAAGCAAGTGATGCAGAGAACTATGGTGGCATTGGAGTGGTAATAGGCCATGAGATGACCCATGGATTTGACGATCAAGGCCGCAACTTCGACCTTGAGGGAAATATGGTGAACTGGTGGACACCCGAGGATGCAGAGGCCTTTGCCAAACTCACAAAGGGACTCATTGACCAATTTAATGCAGTAGAGGTTCTCCCGGGCCTTAATGCCAACGGCACCTATACACTTGGCGAAAACATTGCCGACCAGGGTGGCCTTCGCGTGTCACGCACAGCATTCCTTGATGCCCAGAAAAAGAAAGGTGTTGACATTACATCGCCCGAGGCCAAGATCGATGGTTACGACCCGATGCAAGTGTTCTACATGAACTACGCCAACATCTGGGCCAACAACATTCGCCCCGAGGAGATTCGCAACCTTACCATAAGTGATGTACACTCGCTTGCCAAGAACCGTGTCAATGTTTCCTTACGTAACATCACACCGTTCTTTGAAGCATTTGGCATCACTGAGGGACAACCCCTCTACCTTCCCGCATCAGAGCAGGTAGTAATCTGGTAACCAAGCTGCAATAACGACATTTAAATCCCCGCATCACCTTTTCCATTAGGTTGATGCGGGGATTTTTTCAGGAGCTTGTATAAATAATCTGTTCTAATTATTGCTTTATCTTAGCCATTCCACTTTTTGAAATATCCTTTTTACGTTCTACTTTCAATTGAGTAATTTTCAAATGAGAAGCTCCGGTTGCTTCAATTTCGGCATCGGTACAGGAGCCCGCTAAGGTAACATTTGCAGCTCCCGAGACATCACATTCAATATCATTACATTTAATTCCATCTATGTCAATGTTTCCGGCTCCGCTGCAATCAAGTTCCAGATCAATGCACGTGAGTTTACCTATATCAACCGATACGGCGCCCGAACACTCCAAGTCACAATCACCGGTATCAATAGACTTACAGTCAAATGAGCAGGCACCCATCAAGTCGGCATAGACCTTTGTTGCACGAACTACACCAAAAATCAAGCTTGAAGCACCAGAGCCATCTATATCGAGTTTATCACATTCAAGATCACCCACTACTTTAAGACTCGTAGCTCCCGAAAAGTCGAGCGACCTGACATCAGGCATTGAGACATAAACTGTCACACTGTGTGATTTTGATCCCTCGCCCAGTCTTTTGGAACTGTCATAACTTATAGACAACTCTCCACGCTTGTTTTCAAAACGAGTGCAGGCAATATCTGACTTGGTACCTTTAATTTCGACCTTCATAGGACCCTGCTTCAACTCCACATTAATTATCCCTGAAACTTCCAGTGAATGGAACTCCTTTTTCAGTTGTACCTGCTGGGTTACAATAACAGGAGCCTCGTAAGCAAGATCATTCAACTCCGGCTTAGCTGCTCTACACCCCGTTGTTGTCGACAACAAAACGGTTGCAATCAATAATTGTGAAAAAATTTTAATCATAATAGCATTTCTTAGATTTTATATACCTTAAAGACGTCGTCAACCGTTTTATTGTTACACTATGCCAACTAATTTTTGTTCTTTTACCCTCGATGAAAAAGCTTGTAATATTTGATCTTGACGGCACCCTTCTCAACACTATTGCCGACCTTGGCTCAGCCTGTAACGTAGCTCTCAGCACTTTAGGATATCCGACACATGACCTTCAACAATATCAATTCATGGTTGGCAACGGTATAACAAAACTTATAGAACGTGCACTGCCTGTACAATATCATGACCAATCGGTAATTGATCGTGCAAGAAAGCATTTCCTAGAATACTACGGCACTCATTGCATGGATCTGACTCAACCCTACCTTGGTATCATTGAACTTCTGAATCAATTGACCGGCAAAGGAATAATGGTAGCCGTAGCCTCTAATAAATACCAGGAAGCCGTCACCAAACTTATAGGGCACTATTTTCCATCAATCAAGTGGATTGCAGTAGAAGGCCAGCGTGACGGCCGACCTATCAAGCCTAACCCCGCAGTAGTCGATGAGATTTTAACTGCAGCCGGTATTACATCGAGAGAGAATGCTCTATATGTAGGCGACTCGGGAGTAGATATGGATACCGCTCGCAACGCCCGATTAGAAAGCGTTGGAGTAACATGGGGATTCAGACCCGAAAGCGAGCTAAGAGAGCACCAGGCCCAAAACATAGTAAACCACCCGTCCGAAATATTATCAATTGCCTGCCAATAGAATTACATAATTACAATGATTGTTGTAACCAACACCGAATTCAGAGCCTATAAACAGAGCCCGCTCTTTGCCTATGAGAGCGGGCTCTGAATTTTGTTTGGATTTTAGGATTTACGGGCCAGAAAACTGGCTGACCGTGAATTAATCCTTCACTCGATTCTTGGCTTTATTTTTTGATTTGGAAGCCGACGAGTCCATGTCTTTTTCCTCTTTGATATCTATCTCAACTCCATTTTTATCAACCACACGGTATTGGAGATAGGCCAGCGACTGGTCAGGAACTATACGCCATGAGCCGCCAAGCGCCAAGCGCCAGCGCCTGTAGGTGGACAGCAGACCTTTCTTAAGATAAGCATCGACAAAGGGATGCACATACATAATAAAACTTGTCACATGCAAGTCATTGACAAGGTACTCTAACTTCTCATGCAGAACATCGGTAAAAAGCAGCGAAGGCTGAATCTCGCCTTTACCAAAACACGAGGGACAGGTCTCGGTAGTAATTACATCCATTGCCGGACGCACGCGCTGACGTGTGATCTGCATCAAACCGAACTTACTTAAGGGCAGAATGTTGTGACGTGCACGGTCGTTGGCCATTACTTCACGCATGTGATCATATAGTTGCTGACGATGCTCGGCTTTATTCATGTCAATAAAGTCGATAACAATAATACCGCCCATGTCACGCAATCTAAGTTGACGGGCAATCTCATCGGCCGCGCGCAAATTGACCTCCAAAGCGTTACTTTCCTGATCATTGGTAGCCTTTGCACGATTGCCCGAATTCACATCGATAACATGCAGAGCCTCGGTGTGTTCAACGATAATGTAAGCTCCCGATTTAAAAGAAACCGTTTTGCCAAACGATGACTTTATTTGTTTGGTAATATTGAAATGGTCAAATATAGGTGTGACTTCGCTATACTGCTTGACTATAGATGAACGGTCGGGAGCTATAATGCTCACATACTTATCAATCTGAGCTTTTACTTCAGGGTCATTGACCCACACGCTTTCAAACGTAGGAGAGAATATATCGCGAAGAACACCTACAATTCGGCTTTCCTCTTCAAATACCAACTGGGGGGCTGTAGCCTTTTGAGCCTTTATCATAGTATCGTTCCAACACTGCAACAAAGTTTTAAGCTCGCCTACAAGTTCGGCGGCACCTTTTCCCTCTGCACTGGTGCGTATGATCACACCAAAGTTGCGTGGTTTAATACTTGAAATAAGTTGGCGCAGACGATGTTTCTCCTCTGTACTTTTAATTTTTTGAGAAATAGAGATCTTGTCGCTGAAAGGCATCAATACCATATAACGACCGGTAAAAGAGAGCTCGGTGGTGAGACGCGGGCCTTTCGACGAGATTGGTTCTTTTACTATTTGAACCAAGAGTTCTTGCCCGGCTGTGAGCAGGTCGGAGACCGAACCATGCTTGTCGATATCGGGCTGCAACTTCATTTTGGATATGGCCGGGATTTTCTTTCGGTCGGGACCGAGCAACATCTCCAAGAAGTTGTGGTAAGAGGCATAATGAGAGCCAAGATCGAGATAATGGAGGAACGCATCTTTCTCATACCCCACGTTAATAAACGCAGCGTTGAGACCCGGCATCAGTTTCTTTACTTTTGCCAGATAGATATCGCCTACCGCATAGGCCTGCGAGCGGCTTTCCTTCTGCAGGGAAACCAATCGCGAGTCCTCGAGGAGCGCTATTGACACCTCGGTTGGCTGGACGTCTACTATTAGTTCACTTTTCATTATCAAGTTTTTATAGATTGATAATCATAGTCACATACTCGGTGACTATGTGTTATTTAATAGGGTTAGACACTGTGGTCTATCATGTACGGTTACAGGCCGTT
>CANOKG010000136.1 GCA_947566655.1 uncultured Muribaculaceae bacterium
GCAGCATAAGTTTCACTGCACCCTTCTTGCACACCCGCAGTTTCAATATTTTGCGCCGATTGGGTAGTGGGGTAAAAAGAAAAAGTTCTGAAAACCAGTGATTTTCAGAACTTTTCTGCGGTCTGATAGACCTCTTAGTGACCCCGGAGAGGCTCGAACTCTCGACCCACTGATTAAGAGTCAGTTGCTCTACCAACTGAGCTACGGAGTCATTATGTTGTGCATCAGCCTGGCAGTTCCCGTAGGCTTTCCCGCTTTTGCGTTGCAAAGGTACGACGTTTTTTGATTCTCACCAAATTTTTTTGTTTATTTTTTCAAAATTTCTTCCTGCGTCTATTTTGCAAATTATTTTAACACCCTGATTCACCCATATCTTCAACAATAACAGTCGACTGAAAGCAAATCCCAATATCTGCTTTATCAAATATAGATTTGAGATATTCCCGATTATTGCTAACTTTGTAGGCTCTAATTTTCAATAATATGAGTGCAATTGATATTATAATAATAGTGGTTTTCATCGGCGCCGTTATCTACGGCTATTGGAAAGGTGTAATTGTGCAGATAGGCTCGCTCGCCGGCATCCTGCTCGGCATTTTGGCCTGCCGACTGTTTGGCCCGTGGCTTGCCGATCTGCTCGGTGGGGCGACCGGAGAGTCACAGTCGCTCGACATGGCCTATGTTAACGGTGTGGTAGCCAACGTTATACTATTTATTTTAGGTTTCATTTGCGCCAAGTTGGTGGCACGTATCATAAAGACAGTAACCACAGCCGTGAAACTCTCGCTTGTCGACAAATTACTTGGCGTGATATTCTGCCTTTTCGAGTGGTTCCTCATCCTCAGCATCCTGCTCAATGTATGGCAGGTGCTTAGGCCCGGCACAAACATAATCGCGTCATCGACGCTCGGCAACGGACGCGCTGCAAGGGCAGTGATCGACCTGGCGCCCGCTGTACTGGGAACCGAAACAGCCACAGCGATTTTCAACGTAAAATAGACTCAACCATTTCTACCCATTACATGTTTTAGATTTTAATGGAACAAGAAGTTAAAGATAACAACAATAGCGTCATCGAAGATGTTACCGGTAGCGAATACAAGTATGGCTTCACCAGCGACATCGACACCGACGTAATTGGTCGTGGCCTTAACGAGGATGTGATTCGCCTCATCTCGGCCAAGAAGGGAGAGCCTGAGTGGCTGCTCGAATACCGCCTGAAGGCCTATCGCCATTGGCTCACGTTGGCGCCTCCTACCTGGGCTCATCTCAATATTCCCGAAATAGATTTCCAGGATATAATCTACTACGCAGCCCCAAAGGCCAAGGATGGCCCCAAGAGCCTTGACGAGGTTGATCCCGAACTACTTAAGACATTCGACCGTCTCGGCATTCCGCTCGAAGAGCAGAAACTCCACGCCGGCATGGCAGTCGATGCCGTGATGGACTCAGTATCGGTCAAGACCACCCACCGTGAGAAGCTTGCCGAACTGGGCATCGTGTTCTGTTCATTCTCGGAGGCTGTGAAGGAATACCCCGAGCTTGTAAAGCGCTACCTCGGCAAGGTAGTAAGCTATAAAGATAATTTCTATGCCGCTCTCAACTCGGCGGTATTCAGCGATGGATCGTTTGTATACATTCCCAAGGGTGTGCGGTGCCCTATGGAGCTCTCGACCTACTTCCGCATCAACGCCAGCGGCACCGGCCAATTTGAGCGCACACTCATCGTGGCCGATGACGATGCCTATGTAAGCTACCTCGAGGGATGCACGGCTCCGAGACGCGACGAGAATCAGCTCCATGCCGCTATCGTAGAGATAATCGTCGAAAACCGAGCCGAGGTAAAATATTCAACGGTACAAAACTGGTGGGCCGGCGACGAGCGTGGCCGTGGCGGTGTTTATAACTTCGTAACCAAACGTGGACTTTGCCGCGGCGTCGATTCAAAACTCTCATGGACTCAGGTAGAAACAGGCTCGGCAATAACATGGAAATATCCCAGCTGTGTGTTGGCCGGCGAGGGAGCACGAGGCGAATTTTACTCTGTCGCCGTAACCCGCAACTATCAGCAGGCCGATACCGGCACAAAGATGATTCACTTAGCCCCAAACACATCGTCGACAATCGTCAGCAAGGGTATATCGGCCGGCCACAGCGAGAATTCCTATCGCGGACTGGTAAAGGTAGCCCCCAACGCTTCGGGATGCCGCAACTACACCCAGTGTGACTCGCTGCTGTTAGGATCGAAATGTGGCGCTCACACCTTCCCCTATGTTGACGTCATGAACGACACCGCCATTGTGGAACACGAGGCCACCACTTCAAAAATCAGCGAAGACCAACTCTTCTACTGCAACCAACGCGGAATCCCCACCGAGGAGGCCGTTGGACTTATCGTCAACGGCTATGCCAAGGAGGTTATGAACAAACTCCCGATGGAATTTGCCGTTGAGGCTCAGAAACTTCTGTCGCTGACGCTTGAAGGCTCAGTAGGCTAACCCACTGTCCCAACCCGCTACTATATTCCAACTCTGTAAACATATAGACCAAACCACAATATGAACGAATTACTTAAGGTCACCAACCTGCATGCCTCAATAGGTGACAAAGAGATACTTAAAGGAATAAACCTCACCATCAAACCCGGTGAAGTACATGCCATAATGGGACCCAACGGCTCGGGCAAAAGCACTCTCTCATCAGTGCTGGCCGGTAATCCCACTTTCACCGTCACTGAGGGTAGCGTTGAGTTCAATGGCAAGGACCTGCTCCAGCTCTCGCCCGAAGACCGCAGCCACGAGGGTCTGTTCCTGTCGTTCCAATACCCGGTAGAGATTCCCGGAGTCTCGATGGTCAACTTCATGCGCGCCGCCGTAAACGCCAAGTTGAAGTATTTCAACAAGCCTCCCATGCCTGCCAACGAATTTCTGAAACTGATGCGCGAGAAACGTGCTGTTGTCGAGCTCGACAACAAACTCGCATCACGCTCGGTCAACGAGGGCTTCTCGGGTGGTGAGAAAAAGCGCAATGAGATATTCCAGATGGCCGTGCTCGAGCCATGCCTGTCCATACTCGATGAAACAGACAGCGGCCTCGACATCGACGCCCTGCGCATCGTGGCCGAGGGTGTCAACAAACTGAAAACTCCCGACAATGCCACCATCGTCATAACCCACTACCAGCGTCTGCTCGACTACATCAAGCCCGATATAGTTCATATTCTCTACAAGGGCCGCATTGTCTACACCGGTGGACCCGAACTCGCCCTCGAACTCGAAGAGAAAGGCTACGACTGGATCAAGAGCCAGATCGACAACAAAGAGGAGGCTTGATTATGGGTGCACTGAAACAATACCTCGACCTCTTCAACTCACAGCGCCGGGCTATCGATGCCGGTAGCGCCGGAGCGCTCAACGCGGCCCGCGACCTGGCTTTCGAGGCTCTGCAAGGCCGCGAACTCCCCGACACCGGTGTTGAGGGATATGAGAAAACATCGATCGACGAGCTCTTCAGCCCCGACTTCGGAGTTAACATCAACCGCATGCAGCTGCCGTGTGACATCGCTGCAGCCTTCAAATGCGGCGTGCCCAATGTGAGCAGCCTGCTCGCTGTAGTGGTCAACGACCACTTCGTGCCATCTGCCACCTTGCTTAACAACCTACCCGCCGGAGTGACAGTAATGTCGCTTGCCCGCGCTGCCCGCGAGCGTGCCGATGAGATAGCACGCCACTATGGCACAGCAGCTTCGCTACAGTCGCCCGGAACAGCGCTCAACACCCTCCTTGCCCAGGATGGCGTCTATGTCCACGTTCCGGCCGGAGTCAAAGTCGACCGTCCAATTCAGCTCGTCAATCTCTCATCGACACCTGTACCGATGCTCACGGTGCGCCGCGTCCTGATCGTGCTCGATGAGGGTGCCCATCTGTCGGTACTATCGTGCGACCACACCATGCGAGATTCCAACATCGCGCTCAACTCCCAGGTAATCGAAGTGATCGCCGGCCCACACTCGGTCTTCAACCTCTGCGACATCGAGGAATCGGCCGCCGGCCAGTCGCGCTACAGCCAGCTCTACATCAACGCTATGGAGCACAGCGAGATCAATGTAGGCGGCATGACCCTGCACTGTGGCACTACCCGCAACGAGTATCGCGTCAACATACTCGGCCAACGTGCCCACTGCCAGCTCGCTGGAATGGCGATAGGCTCTGACAGCCAGCACATCGACAACAGCAGTGATGTAACCCACTCGGCTCCCCACGCTACCAGTCGCCAGCTCTTCAAATATGTGCTCGATGACCAGGCCTCAGGTGCCTTCGAAGGCAGCATCGTGGTCACTCCCGAAGCTCCTTTCACCGAGGCCTATCAAAGCGACCGCAACATCCTCGCCTCCAGCCAGGCGCGCATGCACACCAAGCCCCAGTTGCTGATCTACAATGATGATGTCAAATGCAGTCACGGCGCCACCACCGGCCAGCTCGATGAGCATGCCTTGTTTTACATGCAAACCCGCGGTATACCCCGCGAACAGGCGCGCATGATGCTCATGCAGGCTTTCATGGCCGAGGTCGTCGACACTGTCAGCGTAGACGCTATCCGCGACCGCCTGCGCTACCTCGTAGAGCGCCGTCTCGCAGGCTTCGATGCTTCATGCAGCGATTGCCAATCATGCAAATAGCAACTACGACCCTTATAATCTTTATTCTTCATTATAATACATTTAGTGCGTTAGATAACACACTATAAGAGAACAAAATGAACTCAATCCAGCAAATACGCGACCAATTCCCCATACTCCAACGTCGGGTCTATGACCGTCAACTCGTCTATCTCGACAACACAGCCACTTCACAGACCCCACGCTCGGTCGTAGATGCGATCGAAAGCGTCTACTTCAACACCAAGGCCAACGTTCACCGCGGGGTCCACACACTCTCCCAGGAAGCTACCGACCTACAGGAGAGCACGCGCCGCCACGTAGCACGCTACATCAATGCACCATCGGCCGAACAAATCATCTTCACCCGAGGCACCACCGAGGCCATCAACCTCGTAGCCTCATCTTATGGATCGATGTTTGAAAACGGCGATGAGATCATACTCACTGTCATGGAGCACCACGCCAACATTGTACCATGGCAGCTGCTACAGCGCACCAAGCGCCTGTCGATAAAAGTACTACCCATCAATGAACGCGGCGAGCTACGCCTCGACCTGCTACCATCGCTCATAACCGAACGCACCCGCTTCATCGCAGTCACCCACGTGAGCAACGTCCTCGGCACCATCAATCCGATCAAAGAAATCATAGCCTTAGCCCACCGACACCAGATTCCCGTGCTCGTCGACGGAGCTCAGGCATCGCCCCACCTCACCATAGATGTGCAGGATCTCGATGCCGATTTCTATGTATTTTCGGCTCATAAGATGTACGGTCCCACAGGCGTCGGGGTGCTCTATGGCCGTCGCTCCCTATTGCAGATGATGCCACCCTATCAGGGCGGCGGAGAGATGATCGAGCACGTAAGTTTCGAGCGCACCACCTTTGCAGCCCTACCCTTCAAATTCGAAGCCGGCACCCCCGATTTCGTAGGCATAGCCGCCTTCGATAAAGCACTCGACTTCATCGAAAACATAGGCATTGAACAGATTGCGGCCCACGAGCAACAGCTGCTCCAATATGCCACTGAGCGCATGATGGAGATACCGGGAATGCGCATCTTCGGCATCGCGCCCCACAAGAGCGCCGTCATATCCTTCCTTATCGGCAACGCCCATCACTACGACACCGGGATGTTGCTCGACAAGCTCGGTATCGCCGTACGCACAGGCCACCACTGCGCTCAGCCCCTGATGACCGCCCTCGGCATCGAAGGCACCGTACGCGCCTCCTTTGCCATCTACAACACCACCCAAGAAGTCGACCAATTCATCACTGCCCTAAATCGCATAGCCCCCATGCTAAACAATTAGGCCATCGGAGTAGCTCTCCAAAAAGAAACAAAAAGACATTTTGCTGCTCGTCAGTTGAAAAAGAAACAAAAGGACAAAAGAGACACAAGAAACAGAATTAATTTTTTCTTTTGTTCCTTATGACCATTTTGTCCTTTTGTATCCCTTTTACCCAGCTCCAACGCCCAAAAGACTTTTGTTCCTTATGACTTTTTGTCCTTTTGTATCCATTTCACCAAGCTCCAAAGCCCAAAAGACTTTTGTCTCTTTTGACATTTCTGTCCTTTTGTATCACCCCTCACCAATAGACAAAGCCGCACAAGAAACCATCGTTGGCTTCTTATGCGGCTTTTAAAAATTCCTAATTCTCCTCAGTCTCTGCGGAAGATGTCGCGGGTATAGACCTTGGCCGAGACATCGTCCAGGCAGGCGTCGTAGCGGTTGGCCACGATGGCCTGTGACTGAG
>CANOKG010000137.1 GCA_947566655.1 uncultured Muribaculaceae bacterium
GACGTTTTTTACGCTTGTGAGTAGCCATCTTGTGGCCTTTTCTTTTCTTTCCGCTAGGCATTGTACTGCAGGATTTAGGTTAGTAAATAATTTGCTATCTTGAAACTGTCGACTTTCACTTTTCACTGATAATGGTTGAAAATGAATGCAGCTACTGTCAAAAAAACTTTTACGTTAAATAATAGAAATTATTTCTATTATTTAACCTCTTCCATGAACACTTTAGCGGGCTTGAAAGCGGGGATTTTGTGCTCGGGAATGATAATGGTAGTGTTTTTGGAGATGTTACGGGCGGTCTTCTCTGAGCGAACTTTGATAATGAAGCTACCGAAACCGCGAAGGTAAACATTCTCACCATGAGAAAGAGAATCCTTAACAACTTCCATGAACTTCTCGATTGTTTCGAGAACTGCGGCCTTTTCAATACCGGTCGACTTTGAGATTTCGTTTACGATGTCAGCTTTTGTCATTGTTGTAACGAGTTTATTTATATTAATATAATGTTTAAAATTCAGCATAAATAAGAGCTCCTTGTGGAGCCCTCGCTAATTGCAGTGCAAATATCACACTTTTTTTTCAATTAACAACAATGAAACGATAAGTTTTTTTCAAAAAAGCCAATATTAATCACCAATCAAGCACACGTTTATATATTTTTGCCGTATTTAGCGGCCAAAGTTCAGTAGCGTTTGTTGGCTACAAAATTTTATTTTTGTAATTTTGTCGGTGAATTCAATCAATAACCGGTTTTATGCTAAACAAGATTAAAACACTGCGCGAAGAGATTGCCAGCCTTAAGGCTTCTAACGCTGAGGAAGTTGAGCAATTGCGCATCAAATACCTAAGTAAGAAAGGCGCTGTATCGCTACTCATGAACGACTTCCGCAATGTTCCCGCCGAAGACAAACGTGCAGTAGGTCAAGCTATAAATGAGCTTAAAAATTTTGCCACCGACCATATTAACGGACTTCGTGAAGTCCTCGACCAGCAGGATACTGAAATCGACGGTCTTGACCTGACCCGCTCAGCAAGCGATATAAATCTCGGCACACGACATCCATTATCGCTCGTGCGTCAAGAGATTATCTCCATATTCAGCCGTCTGGGCTTTACTGTAGCTGAGGGTCCTGAGATAGAAGATGACTGGCATGTATTCTCCTCACTGAACTTTGCTGAAGACCATCCTGCACGCGACATGCAAGATACATTCTTCATTCAGCGTAATCCCGATGTATTGCTCCGCACCCACACTTCATCGGTTCAATCACGTGTAATGGAACGCACACAGCCACCAATTCGTATCGTGTGTCCCGGACGTGTTTATCGTAACGAGGCTATTTCGGCACGCGCACACTGCTTCTTCCATCAGGTCGAGGCTTTGTATATCGATAAAAATGTATCGTTTGCCGACTTGAAACAAACACTTCTTTACTTTGCCCGCGAGATGTTTGATTCGAACACCAAGATTCGCCTGCGTCCAAGCTACTTCCCATTCACTGAACCATCGGCCGAGATGGATATTTCCTGCAACATATGCGGTGGCAAGGGATGCTCCTTCTGTAAACACACAGGCTGGGTTGAAATCTTAGGGTGCGGAATGGTTGACCCCAATGTACTTGAAGCATGTGGCATCGACTCGAAAGTATATAGCGGCTTTGCTCTTGGAATGGGAGTAGAGCGTATCACTAACTTGAAATATCAAGTCAAGGATCTCCGCATGTTCTCTGAAAACGATGTGCGTTTCCTCGATGAATTCAAATCGGCACACTAACCTTCCCAAGAAATGGCACCATGGCTATGTGTAGCTGCCGGAGGCGCTCTTGGAGCTCTCAGTCGGTTTTCAATAGGGAACTTACCGTATGTAACTGCCAGCCCGCATCTAAAGACACTGCTCATAAACGTTATCGGCTGCATGTTGATAGGCATTTCATGGGCTGTGTTCGAGACATGGCAAGTATCTCGGCTATGGTATAACTTCGTTATTGCCGGTTTCTTAGGCGGCTTTACCACTTACTCGTCGTTTTCACTCGAGACCATGAGATTGCTCAGTGACGGACGCGTAATAGAGTCTATGGTATACGTTATGTTTACGGTTATCGGATGTCTTACAGCGTGTGCAATAGGATTATTTGCAACCAAATATTTTATCAACTGACAAATGGCACCGAAAAGATCCTTAAGTCAACAATCGATTTGTACCGAAGCCGTCAAATGGTTTGAGCTAAACATGCAGGAAGCACGCACAGAACTAAATTACAGCAATGAGTATGAACTGCTTGTTGCTGTAATTCTTTCGGCTCAGTGCACCGATAAACGTGTAAACCTTATCACACCCCCTCTATTCGAAGCCTATCCTACGGTAGAAGCCATGTCAAAGGCATCGGCCAACGATATCTTCAACTACATAAAAAGCGTTTCGTATCCTAACAACAAAGCACGCAACTTGGCCGCAGCTGCTCGCATGATAGTTAACGAATACAATGGCCAGATACCCGACTCGATGGATGATTTGATCAAAATACCAGGAGTGGGACGCAAGACGGCCAATGTAATGCTATCAGTGGCTTTCGGTCAGCAAGCAATCGCGGTAGACACCCACGTATTCAGAGTAAGCGAACGCCTCGGAATCACCCGCGACAGCAAGTCGCCGTTAGAGACCGAACGCACCCTATGCAAATACCTACCGGCCGACAAACTGAGCATAGCCCACCATTGGCTCATACTACACGGACGATACATATGCACGGCCCGAAGGCCTAAATGTCTTGAATGTGGACTGACCAATATTTGTCGTTTCTATAATTCCAACAAATAGAAAAAAAATGGATGATCTGTTTTTGGTTATAATCGAAGTTGTCGGCACTATCGCTTTTGCTATAAGTGGTATAAGATTGGCTGCATACAAAAATTTCGATTTATTTGGAGCCTATACGGTTGGTCTTGTTACGGCAATTGGTGGTGGTACGTTGCGCGATGTTCTGCTCGACATCCCCGTATTCTGGATGCAAACCTATCTTTACTTAGCAGTCACAGGGTTTTCCTTATTGGTGGTAATTGTGTTCAGGCGAGTACTGGTGAGTCACGACAAAATGCTTTTTGTATTCGATACTATTGGTTTAGCACTGTTTGTTGTTATAGGGATACAAAAGACTCTTGCCGAGGGGTACCCTATGTGGGTTGCCGTTGTGATGGGTATGATCACCGGATCGTTTGGTGGTATCACGCGCGACATACTTATAAACGAAGTACCACTATTCTTTAGAAAAGACATATATGCGACTGCGTGCATGGCAGGCGGACTCGCTTACTGGCTTGTAGGTTTTATGAGCGACGATCCAATAGTGGAACAAATTGCGTGTGCGGTTACAGTAATAGCTCTCCGCACACTCGCTCTACGCTTCAACTGGTCGTTACCAGTAATAAAATACGAGCCCGAAAAGAATACGAAATAACGTTTTAAAACTTTTTATTGAGGATAACCAATTATATCAAGGGCAGCTCAAATAGAAATATGAGCTGCCCTTGATATAAATAACACAACTAACAAATGTTAAAGTTAAACGTTTAACACCGCGTTCACAATCTATTTCACTATGAAAGTTGTTTAAATACTAACTTTCAGGCATAATGAACCGCAAGCCTGTAGCAATAAAAAAATTACTTATCTCAAAACACACAAACTATGCTCGATCAAAAATTAGACCCCAACTATAGAGGGGGTGATGCCAAAACCGATGTATTTGGATCAGATGCCATGCTTCAGGCTGCACCTGTAGAGAAAATCCCTGCCGGATCAACGACAGAGCAAATAGCTTACCAGATGGTGAAAGACGAAACTTTTGCCCAAACCCAACCCCGCCTTAACCTTGCCACCTTCGTTACAACTTATATGGATGAGTATGCCACCAAGCTTATGAACGAGGCTATAAACATCAACTATGTCGATGAGACCGAATATCCACGTATAGCCGTGATGTGCCAGAAATGTATCAACATTATGGCTAATCTATGGAACACGCCCGAAACCAACAAGTGGAAAGCCGGTGCTCTTGCTATCGGTTCGTCTGAAGCCTGTATGCTGGGCGGTTTGGCTGCGCTGAAACGATGGAAAGCTCGCCGTAAACAAGCTGGCAAGCCCTATGATAAGCCCAACCTGGTTATGTCGACAGGCTACCAGGTTGTATGGGAAAAATTCTGCAACTTCTGGGATGTCGAGATGCGCCTTGTACCTTTGACAACTGAACATCCTACACTTGACGTAGAGGCAGCCATAAAACTGTGTAACGAAAACACAATCTGCGTAGTACCTATTCAGGGTGTAACCTGGACCGGCCTTAATGATGATGTCGAAGCCCTTGATGCAGCTCTCGACAAGTACAATGCCGCCACCGGCAATGAGGTGTGCATCCACATCGATGCCGCTACCGGTGGATTCATACTGCCATTCCTCGACCCCGACAAGAAATGGGACTTCAGATTGAAATGGGTTCTGAGCATAAGTACCTCGGGACACAAGTTTGGCCTTGTTTACCCGGGATTGGGATGGGTAGTTTGGAAAGACAAGAAGTACTTGCCCGAAGACATGTCATTCACTGTCGACTATCTTGGTGCCGAGGTAACTCAAGTTGGGCTTAATTACTCACGTCCTGCAGCACAGATTCTTGGCCAGTACTACCAGTTCATTCGCCTGGGATTTGAAGGTTACAAGAATGTTCAATACAACTCATTGATGATTGCCCGTTATCTCGACCGGCAAGTGAGTGCCATGGAAGCATTCGAGCCCTATGCTCCGGTGGAGTTGCCTAACCCAATTTTTGTATGGCGTATGAAACCATCGTTCCAAGCTACAGCCAAGTGGACTCTGTATGACCTTCAGGACAAGCTGGCCCAGAAAGGATGGATGGTGCCTGCCTACGCTATGCCTGCCAATATTGAGCAGATGGTGGTAATGAGAGTTCTTTGTAAACAGGGATTCAGCCGCGACATGGCCGACATGCTCATTGCCGACATTCAGTTTGCTGTCAATGAATTGAATAAACTTGAATATCCTACCCCCACCCGCATTGCCATGGAGAAAAATTTACCTCTGAAGACAAAGTCATTCAATCACACCGGTAAATAATTCAAACCCCGTTAAACAAGTTTAACTCACTAATAACTGAAGCCGACAGTGGACGTTAAGAAACTGTCGGCTTCAACTATTTCAAACTACTTATAGCTATGGCAACAAATACAAAAGCAGGCGTAAAAGCCAAAGCTGCCGCCAAACTGGGCGTATTCACCCTGATGATAATGAACATCGTTGCAGTAGTATCGCTTCGCGGGCTTCCGGCCGAGGCCGAGTATGGAATGAGTTCAGCATTCTACTATCTTTTCGCAGCGCTTGCATTCCTTATCCCGGTATCGTTAGTAGCGGCAGAGTTAGCCGCTATGTTCCCTTTCCAAGAGGGAGGAATGTTCAGATGGATTGGTGAGGCCTTTGGTACACGTGCAGGTTTCCTTGGAATTTTCCTGCAATGGATTGAAAGCACTATATGGTTCCCTACCGTGCTTACTTTCGGAGCCGTAAGCCTCGCTTTCGTGGGTATGGACCATGTATATGATTCACACCTGGCGTCCAACCGCTATTTCACACTCGTGGTCGTGCTTGCAATTTACTGGATTGCCACTTTCATATCACTTAAAGGGCTCGGATGGGTTGGCAAAGTATCAAAAATAGGTGGTATGATGGGCACTATCCTACCTGCATGTTTACTCGTTGTATTCGGTGTTGTCTATTTGTGCACCGGAGGCAAGTCGTGTATGGATTTCCACGGCAGTTTCTTCCCTGATTTGACCAACTTCGACAACTTGGTTCTCGCTGCTTCGATTTTTCTTTTTTATGCCGGAATGGAGATGAGTGGTGTGCATGTAAAGGATATACAACGTCCGGCTGTAAACTACCCCAAGGCTGTGTTTGGCGGTGCGCTTATAACCGTACTGATATTCGTGCTTGGCACCTACGCTCTCGGTATCATCATTCCAAAAAGTGACATAAACTTGGTGCAGAGCCTGCTTGAAGGATTCGACAACTATTGTTCAGCATTCCACATCGAGTGGCTCACCCCGGTAATAGCCATTGCCTTGGCATTTGGTGTATTGGCCGGTGTATTGACATGGGTTGCAGGACCATCAAAAGGACTGTTTGCCGTTGGTAAAGCCGGGTATCTGCCACGCTTCTTCCAAAAGTCAAACAAGAATGGTGTTCAGAAAAACATACTGTTCGTTCAAGGCATCGCAGTCACTTTGCTTTCTTTACTCTTCGTTGTAATGCCTACGGTTCAAAGTTTTTACCAAATTCTGTCTCAATTGACAGTATTACTCTACCTGATAGCTTATTTGCTAATGTTTGCCGCCGCCATCTACCTGCGCTACTC
>CANOKG010000138.1 GCA_947566655.1 uncultured Muribaculaceae bacterium
TGTATGTGTTGATACGGCTCCTATACATGAACGTTTCTGGGCTGTCGAGGCCGGTGTCGGTTTCAAGGGTAAAAATGGACTCGTTATTGTGCCCGGGTTGGGATCGTACTGTTTTCTTGCGGAGATTGTTACGACGGTACCTTTTGAGCCTAATCCACGACTTGAAATAGACGCTTGTAGCGGGTGTGGACGTTGTGTCAAGGCTTGTCCCGGTCACGCGTTGAGAGGTGATGGAACTCTTGATGCCAATAATTGTATAAGTTATCTTACGATTGAACATCGAGGTGATCTACCTGAGCGATTCTGCAGCCATGGGCGGCTTTATGGTTGTGATACCTGTCAGGTTGTTTGTCCCCATAATGAGCATATAAAAGAGGGGTTGCATAAAGAATTTGACTTAAGGGCAGGTTATATGAATCTCGGGGTTGAGGAGATCGAAAATATGACTCAGTCCGAGTATTCGGCGCTGTTTAAGGGGTCGGCAATCAAGCGAGCCAAGCTTGCCGGACTTCAACGTAACGTAAAACATTTATAGAATTATGAATACAGAACCTGAAAAATGGAAAGTGCTTGAAAGCGAGTATATCGTAAAGCGTCCTTGGTTGGTGGCACGACGTGATAAAGTGCAGTTGCCAACCGGAGTGGTCTATCCCGAATATTATGTGCTGGAGTATCCCGATTGGGTTAATGTGATAGCGTTGACCGATGATGGTCGATTTGTTATGGTGCAACAGTATCGTCATGGACTTGGCGGTGTCTATACCGAGCTTTGTGCCGGTTGTATCGAGCCCGGCGAAGATCCACTTGATGCAGCCAAGCGCGAGCTGGCCGAGGAAACCGGATACACCGGCGGCGAGTGGGAGGAATGGATGGTTATATCGGGAAATCCGTCGACGACCAATAACCTCACCCATTGCTATATTGCCCACGGGGTAAAACTTACCGAAAGACAGCATCTCGACACTACCGAGGATATCACTGTCAAGGTTTTGACAGAACGGGAGGTTTACCAAATGCTTGAACAGGACGAGATGAAGCAGTCGCTTATGGCAGCTCCCCTCTGGAAATACTTCGCGCTTAAAAACGGTTAGAAAAATGCGATTATAGCCATTCGTCGGGTTGTCGGCGGGATTGTTCCCATTCGGTGGCTTCGAGCGCTGTACAGTAGCGGCAGAAGGGGGTGGGGCGGAGTTTAAGGCGTTGTAACTGGCTTGTTTTTTTTATGTCAGGGACTGCTATATAGTCTGCCGGTTGATGTTCAAAATTTCGGCCGAATTGGTCGTTTATCAAGTTGGCATAGGCCGATGTAGCGCAAGGATATATCTTGCCATCCCGAAGGGTGAGACACCCTATCTGGTGGCAACGAAGAAAATTAAGATGTTTGTTGCCCGGGTTGATGTCGTCTATTTTATGTTTTGTAAAGAAACGTCCGTTTTTAGGTTGATGGAAAACTTCGTATTTTACACCGTTGTCGTGACATATAGTCTCGATTTTGGCGTAATCTAAGTTTACAGGATATATTGTTGCCGATATGATAATACGCGATTGGCGGCAAGTCTCCCAAAACCTATCATCGAGGTTGGCAACTTTAAGTCCGTTGGTAAGTATTTTTATTGTTGCCTTCGGGAAATATTGACGAGTGAGATGGCATATCGTGGTGATATTGGCGTGAAGCAGAGGCTCGCCACCTAACAAATAAATCGATTCAAACATCTCATTGTCGATTGATGACAGATGGCTGAGTGCCTCCTCGACTTCAGAAACCGGCATGAAGTGTTCGGGTGCTATAGGGCAGAAGTGGGTGCAGCCTTTGCAATTAAGATTACAGTGGTCAACTATCGACAACTCCAGTCTTAACGGCATGGTGTATCTCAGTTTGAGAGTGTTGAATAGATTGGTTACGCGTGTTACCGGATTTCTCATTTATAGCTATTTTATATAATTAACGTGACTTTTGTGCGTTATATTTTTATAGTATAACTATTTTTGTGTGTTAAATTCAAGCATACTCTTAACATATTCCATTTATTACCGTGATTAACCGGCCGCTGAAAATACTGCTTTTGGGCGATACCAGCAATTTCCATAATACGCTGGCGGTTGGTCTGCGCTCTTATGGCCACGATGTGACAGTGGCTTCTGATGGAACGCAATGGATGGATACGAAGCGTGACATCAATCTGAGCCGTAGGTTGAAAGGAAAGGCCGGTGGAGCATTGTTGTGGCTAGACATGAGGTATGGCCCGGTGTCAAGGAGACTTGTCGGTTATGATGTGGTATCACTTTCAGGAACCCATTTCGTCAGGTTAAGACCCGAACGATTGAGGTCTATATTTGAAATGGTCAAGAGGTGCAACAGTCATCTGTTCATGACAGCTCTTGCTACCGATACTTTTTTCATTGAAGAGTGTCTCGACCCCAATTCTAAACTCGCTTACAGTGAATGGCGCGTAGATGGACAAGAGACACTCTATGGGTTGGAGCGCAATGATATAGCGCGGTCATGGCTTTCAGATCCACTACGTGGTTACTGCAATTATCTTGCAGAGAATGCCGAGGGGGTGGTAACGGCTTTATATGAATATGACTTATCGGTTCGTCGCGCTTTTCCTTCAGAGAAGATTTGCTATGGAGGAATTCCTATTGACACGGAGTCGATAGAGTTCCGACCTATTGATATAAAACCGGGAGAAAAGGTAAAGCTGTTCTTGGGCTATCCATCCCGGCGTATGCTCGAAAAGGGGGCTGAACGTCTTCTTGAGGTTGCGCGACAGGTTAAGAAAGATTATTCTGAACTTTGTGAACTTGATATCGTAACCGATTTGCCGCTGGTTGAGTTTAAGCAGCATTTGAGTGATAGCCACGTGGTTATAGATCAACTATATTCTTATACTCCAGCTACTACTGCGTTGATGGCAATGGCGATGGGCAAAACTGTTATGTCGGGTGGAGAGGCTGATTTCTATAGCTTTATCGCTGAACCTGAGCTGAGACCTATAGTGAATGTGGTGCCTGACAATAGGGCTATTTACAATTCTCTCGTTCATTTGGTAACACATCCCGAAGAATTGTCGTGGCGTGGTATAGAGGGACGTAAATTTGTCGAGAAACATAATGATACACGTATAGTTGCCGGGCGTTATCTTCGGGCTTGGCAACATTTCACCAATATTAATACCAAACAGTTAGCCGAATGAAAGGAATAATTCTCGCCGGAGGCTCCGGTACGCGTCTTTACCCTATAACCAAGGGTGTAAGCAAGCAGTTGTTGCCTATATATGATAAACCTATGGTCTATTATCCTATCTCTATACTTATGGAGGCGGGGATAAGAGAAATACTTATTATATCAACACCTCAGGATCTCCCGGCGTTTGAGCGTCTGCTCGGTGACGGTAGTAACTATGGTGTGAAATTCGATTATGCCGAACAGCCATCGCCCGATGGCCTTGCTCAGGCTTTTATTATTGGGCGTGAATTTATAGGTGATGATGACGTGTGTTTGATATTGGGAGATAACATTTTTCATGGACCTGGGTTTAGTCCCGTTCTAAAACGGGCTGTAGTTAGAGCCCGTGAAGAGCGTAGAGCCACAGTGTTTGGCTATCGTGTCAATGATCCTGAGCGTTATGGCGTTGCTGAGTTTGATAGTGATGGTAACTGCCTGTCGATCGAAGAAAAACCTGAGCATCCTAAGTCCAATTATGCTGTCGTAGGACTGTATTTCTATCCCAACAATGTGGTGGATATCGCTGCCGGTATTAAGCCTTCGGCTCGCGGCGAACTTGAAATTACTGCAGTGAATCAGGATTTTTTGAATGCCGGCAAGCTGCAAGTTGAAACACTCCCGCAGGGATTTGCGTGGCTTGATACCGGAACACATGACTCGCTTGCCGAGGCTTCGATCTATGTGGAGGTGCTTGAGAAACGTCAAGGATTAAAAATAGCCTGTTTAGAAGGAATTGCATATCAGAATGGTTGGATCGATAGTTCTCGTCTGGTAGCTGTGGCTACACCCATGCTGAAGAATCAATATGGGCAATACCTGATGAAGCTCCTTGATAATTACGAAAAACTCTCATAGACAGTGTTATGCATGTCGAGTGGCAAAAGATTGAAATAAGTACTTTTGTTGTGAATTAATGTTAATTAGGGTAAATTTTTAGCTGAAAGTTTGCACGGTCCAATTTTAAGCCATACCTTTGCAGTGCTTTAAGAAAATCGGGGTGTAGCTCAGTTGGTTAGAGTACGCGTCTGGGGGGCGTGAGGTCGCTAGTTCGAGTCTAGTCACCCCGACAAAGCAAATATCGGGTCGGATTTTTAATCCGGCCCGATACCATTATATACCGGCGCATAGTAAAAAAACTGTGTTTATGGATTAAAGTTTTTACATTGACCCCGAATTTAAAGGGGGAGTGTATTCGATTCTATGGAGGCGATGATAGCCCGTTACCAAGAATTCTGCCTGCCCCAATCTAACGGCAACGCCTCTGATAATCCATTGTGAATTACTGGGGGCGTTAGTCTTATAATCACTGTTTTGTCGGACTTTTTACGTAGAAAAACCGACAAAATATTTATAAAAGGCCTGTCATATAGAGAGGTAGGTAGATTATGCCGTCTTTTACCTCTAAATCTTTAGTGTGTAGTACAAAGGATTTTCCCAGATAGTTTGAAAATTTCTTCCCAAACTTTTCAAGCGAGGTCAGTCTATAATGTGCTGACGATTTTACCTCTATTGGAGAAATGTTGTGTTTGCTTGTGACGACTTTTTTGCGGATAAGAAAATCTATCTCCATCCGGTCATCAGCATTTTCTCTTGATGAGCAACTATAAAAGTACAATGGATGCCCGGCAGTACACAGTAGCTGGGCGACAAGATTTTCAACCAGCATTCCTTTGTTGAACTCAAGTTTGCCGCGTAGTATCTTCTCATAAATTCCGCCTTGTTCCAGATCTCCAGTATCAAAAGCCATCGACACCAATAAGCCTGTGTCAGCCATATATAGTTTTACTTTCGCATCATCTCTGTTGAGAGCCAATCCGACTGAAGGCTCGGTAGTGGCATAGCAGTAATTTACGACACGGCTTTCGTCAAGCCAGAACATGGCGTCCGAATAGTCCTTCATTCGTGACCCCTTTTTAACCATTGTTGGTCTAAACTTTTTTTCATGCTGTTGCAACAATCCGGGAATATTATCAAAAACCCTCGTGACCGTCGGAGCTGATTTCCCCGCATATTTACTTATGTCATTACGATAGAGTGCGATGATACTCCGCTTTATGGCGTCAACATCCCTCATATCTTTACGTTCCACATAACTCTGTACAGCCTGAGGCATACCGCCAACAAGGAGATATGTTCTCAATACTTCTATCATCTGACGGTGGATTGCCTGACCGAGAGGTGCCAAATTCTCATACTGCGTCTTGACAAAATCAAACAGCATATCTTGTCCGGTTGCCCACATGAACTCCTCCAAATCCATCGGATACATATCTATCCTGATCTCCTCGCTTGGTATCACAATGTCTTTCACATTGTGATTGATGCTTACCAACGATCCGGTTTCAATATAGTCATATCTGCCATCCTTTACAAGATATTTAATTGCCGCTCTCGCCTTAGGACACATCTGAACCTCATCAAAGATAATGAGTGATTCACGAGGGAACAACTTTACTCCGGTATAGAGGCTCAATCGCATGAAGAATGTATCAAGGTCAGTAAGATACTGGTCGAATAATTCCGGTATGCTTTCCTGAACATTATTGAAATCAATCAGTATATATGATTTATATTCGTTACGGGCAAATTCCTCGACTATCCAGCTTTTCCCGATACGGCGTGCGCCATCTACAAGGAGAGCAGTTCTGCCGTCCCACTGAGTTTTCCACTCTTTTATTTTGTTGTATATCTTACGCTTCATGTTGTATTATACGTTTTTTAAGGAGTCCCAAAATACTTAAAACCACATTTTCGGGCATTTCAAAATAGGCTACTCCCACATTTTCAAGCAAAGTTAGCCGTTTCTCATAAAATAACCAACTATTTTATTTGGTGGAGCGGAAATAAATTGACCATTTTTTCGGAATAAAACTGATTTTATTTACCACATCTTGCTGTCTTTCTTGGTTCGGGCGGCGATTTCATCGGCTATCTCCTCGGAGGAAAAGAAAAAGGTGCCGTGGTGTGGATGCTACCGTGGCACCCATTTCTGATATTGGGTGTTGGGCGTGGACTAAGGTTGAGCTGACCCCAGCAATAAATTGTGTCGGCGTGTGATTGGCGGGACGTTGGGGGCTCTGATTGGCGTTAAAGATATATAAAAACACCCAATTTCAACCGATTTGGG
>CANOKG010000139.1 GCA_947566655.1 uncultured Muribaculaceae bacterium
CTCACAGGCGGAACCAGAATCCGACGTGCTACCATTACACCACAAGGCAATTTCCAATTGTAATTGGGAACGCTTTCCCTTTCGACAGTGCAAAGGTAGACACTTATTTTGAATTGACAAAATACTTGGGAGGTTTTTTTTGAAAAAAAACTTTTATATCTTTGTAATGATTTTTAAATCAACAGTCGAACATATAAAATTAATATTGCATAAATGAGTAATACAATTGAACAATTTGATGTAGCAATCAAGATGTGTCGTGATTTATATATCAAGAAATTGAAAGATTATGGCCCGTCTTGGCGCTTGATGCGTGCTATTTCAATTACTGATCAAATATTGATAAAAGCAACACGTATAAGAACCTTAGAGACAAAGGGTGATCATATGGTTGACGAAGGTATTCTCCCGGAGTTTATCGGAATTGTTAATTATGGCATCATTGGGTTGATTCAATTATCACTTGGAGTTGCTGACAAAAAGGATATATCCCTTGAAAAGGCGGTCGAGCTATATGATCAGAATATGTCGGCAACTCGTGCTTTGATGCTCGCTAAGAACCATGATTATGATGAGGCGTGGCGACTTATGAGGGTTTCAAGTTATACCGACTTAATCCTGACTAAGCTGATGCGCACTAAAGAAATTGAAAATAATAATGGAGCTACGTTGGTATCGGAGGGTATTGATGCCAACTATATGGATATGATCAACTATGCAATCTTCGGAATTATCAAGCTCACTGAACAAGGACGCTAAAAAACTTGCTAAAAGTAATTGCGGCATATTGTTGTGGGCGGTGTGGATATGTCGGCTTTTAATAGGTGGTACATTTATCCTGTCGGGGATAGTGAAACTCGATGATTTGTGGGGCACTGTTTTTAAAATCGAAGACTACTTATCGGTGTGGAATTGGGATATTCCGCGCACGATTGTGATGATGTCGGCTTTAGCTCTATCAATGTTTGAATTTACAGCGGGCATACTTATATTGACAGGATGCTACCGCCGCATAATAGCTTGGCTCTCGTTGTTGTTCATGGTAGCTATGTTGGCTTTGACTCTATATATTTGGGTTTATGATCCTGTAAGCGACTGTGGATGCTTTGGCGATTTCATAGTGCTAAGCAATAGCACAACTTTCTTTAAAAATGTAGTACTTGCGTCCTTGTCTGTATTTTTGCTCAAGTTCAATTGTCGTTGCGCGTCATTATTCAAGGCTCCGATACAGTGGATGGTTGTCGTTTCGGCTGTCTTTTATTCGATTATTGTAGCTCTAATAGGCTATAATGTACAGCCGATGCTTGATTTCCGCCCCTATAAAGTTGGCACTCCATTAGTCCATGACTTTGATAACGGTGCTTCTGCTGTTAGATTCATTTACGAAAAAGATGGAGAAGAGCAGGCTTTTAATATTGATGATTTACCTGATGAGGCCGATGGTTGGACTTTTGTAGAGCGTGAAGACGTTACTGTTGATGGTGAAAGTAATCTTACAGTCTACGACCCTGTTTTGGGTGACGATGTTACTGCCGAATATCTTGAAGGCGCCGATTCATTACTGATACTTGTACTACCTGAGCCCGAGCGAGCAGACTTGTCATATACCTATCTTATTAACGAACTCTATGATGCCATCATCAACAGAGGTGGAGAGATGATTGCTCTGTTGGCTACCAGCGACAAGGGCATAGCACGTTGGAAAGATCACTCTATGGCCGATTATCCCTGTTTGAAAGTTGAGGATACAAGTCTAAAGCAGTTGTCGCGTGGAGTCATGTCGATGGTTTGGGTTTCCAATGATACCATTAGATGGAAACGCTCGGTATCGTCGTTGACAATGAATGAAGTAGAGCCAATTGTAAATGGTAGTAGTTCTATGGTGTCTTTAGCGGTTGATGGACCGGGAATGTTTAAATCGGCCACGCTCGTCTTAGTGTTGTTTCTGCTTACATTATATTTATTACAGACTATAATTCTCCGTTTCTGGCGGTCGATTTGTAGAAAGAAAATCTGATGATGCATATATGAGTCTTACTTCAATCATATTGCACAGAATTAAAATCTTCACTAACTTTGCATTCATTAAACGATAAACAATTTTTATTATTAATATTAACATGAGAAAGAATATTGTAGCAGGCAACTGGAAGATGAACACTACTCTTCAAGAGGGTGTGGCCCTTGCCAAGGAAGTGAATGCGGCTCTTGAAGGTGTACAACCCAAGTGTGACGTGATAATCTGCGTTCCGTTCACCCATCTTGCATCGGTGAACGATGTAATTGATACCAATAAGCTTGGTCTTGGTGCTGAGAACTGTGCTGATCACGCCAGTGGTGCTTATACCGGTGAAATCTCGGCTTCGATGGTAGCTTCTACAGGTGCCAAGTATGTGATTCTTGGCCACTCGGAGCGTCGTCAGTACTATGGAGAGACAAGCGAGACTCTCAAAGAAAAAGTAGCTTTGGCATTCGATAATGGCCTTACTCCTATCTTCTGTATTGGTGAGGTGCTTGAGGAGCGCGAGAATGGTACTGCTTTTGATGTTGTCAAGGGTCAGATTGAGAGCGCTTTGTTCCACCTTTCGGCTGAGGATTTCGGACGTATCATTCTTGCTTACGAGCCGGTTTGGGCGATAGGAACAGGTAAGACTGCTACCGATGATCAAGCTCAGGAAATGCATGCTTTCATTCGTGGCGTGATTGCAGATAAGTATGGCAAAGAGGTTGCTGATAATACTTCTATTCTTTATGGTGGTAGCTGCAAACCTACTAATGCCGCCGCTTTGTTTGCTAAACCCGATGTTGATGGCGGACTTATTGGAGGCGCTGCTTTGAAGGCCGACTCTTTCATGGGTATTGTAACAGCATTCTAATAATAGATAAATGACACGTCGAGCACTGTATATTGTCGCTTTGGCCGTGATAGCAACAAGTCAGTTGGCCGCACGTGATGCGGTCAACGTGACTTCTTGTATTAATAACGACACCCTGTCTACTATTAAAATCATAGAACCGGCGGCTCTTTCTTTAAGAGTAGCCCGTGAAGGTGAGACTCTCCAGCATCAGGGAATCAGTGATCTTGTAGCCGAAGAAGATGCACATTCTGATCAAAGTAATCAGTTGACAAATAGAGTTGCCGGTTATAGGGTACAAGTTTTTTCTGACAATAATCAGCGCACTGCTAAGTCGGAGGCTCGGAGTAAAGAGACTAAAATTAAGGAGGCTTTCCCTGATTTAGGTACATATATTGTTTATAATAGTCCTTTTTGGCGGTTGAAGGTTGGCGATTTTAAAACTCAAATAGAGGCTGAGTCGGTTGCTGACGAGATTAAAAGTCGTTTCCCGTCATTTGCGCGAGAAGTGAGAGTCATTCGTGACCGTGTTAATTCGCGTCACTGATAGTATAGCTAAATTTTTAGATGGATAATTCGAAAGAGAAGATTCAACAGATTGCCGATCATTATCGCGCGATAATAGAGTTGCTTGGTGAGGATCCTGATAGGGAGGGGCTTGAAAAAACTCCCATGAGAGCCGCGAAAGCGATGTATAGTGTGACTTCGGGTTATCGTGAAGATGCTGAAGCCGTGATTAGCCAGGCTATTTTTGAGTATGCAGGTTCTCAGATAATCATTGTAAAGGATATTGAATTCTACTCTCTTTGTGAGCATCATATACTTCCATTTTTTGGAAAGATATCAATAGGTTATATTCCTGATGGGAATATGATAGGTCTAAGTAAGTTGGCACGTGTAGTAAATGTGTTTGCCCGTAGATTGCAGGTTCAAGAGAGATTGACATCTCAGATTTGTAGGGCTGTTACCGATACTCTATCAGCACGTGGCGTTATCGTTAAGTGTGAAGCAGAGCATCTTTGTATGAAGATGAGAGGTGTTGAAAAACAAGACTCAAGCACTGTTACATTTGACTATTCCGGCTCTTTTGCCAGTGATTATGACCTTAGGCGAGAAGCACTTGATCTATTAAAATAATCGAGTTTAAGTCGCCTTTCGGTGTTATTGGAAAAAAAGACCAACTTCAGCATAAGTCAGTCTTCATCGTCAAAATCAAATTCCCAATCCCAACCCATAGTGTCGTCAGTGAATTGTTGTAGCTGTCGACCCTCTTTTTTTGTGGGACGGCCTAACCCCTTTCGCCTATCAATAAAACCATTAATCTTGACAACGTCCAAGAGATCATATTGGCTTTGAGAGGTTATGTTTTCGAGATACTCAGGAACCAATTTTGCACCAAGCCGATTCTCACTTAGTTTTGTGACTCTAAAACTGTAGGTGACTGGAGGTTTTCTGACGTTAATTACGTCTCCGACTTTTATCAACCGAGAGGGCTTGGCTACAATTTCGGCGTTCCCCTCTCCAATTGTGACACGTCCTTTCTTGCAAGCGTCGGCAGCAATGGTACGGGTTTTAAATATTCTCATTGCCCATATCCATTTATCTATGCGTTCTTCGTTGTTTGCCATTAGGTTGACTATTTATTATTGAATTTGCACATGGCATTACCAATCCCTTCAAGGCAGAAAGTTTTCATAGCTTCGATAGCTACATCTATTCTTTCAGGTAGTGTTTGCTGTTGCTCTTTGTTGAATGAGCCAAGGACATAATCAATCTGCATTCCGGGATTAAAATCGTGTCCGACACCAAATCTTAAGCGTGGATAAGCTTGGGTCCCAAGCATCTGCGCAATATTTTTCAGACCGTTATGTCCGGCATCACTCCCCGATGATTTAAGTCGTATTGAACCAAAAGGTAATGCTATATCATCAACCAATACAAGTATATGGTCTACAGGAATATTTTCTTTTTGCGACCAGTATCTGACAGCGTTGCCGCTTAGATTCATGTAGGTTGATGGTTTCAATAGCACGAGTTGCTTGTTTTTAAGTCTACATGTAGCAATATCTCCATAACGCTCGGTTTTAAAAGAGATATTGGATGCCTCGGTAAAGGCATCCAATATCATAAAACCGATGTTGTGACGGGTATCGCTGTATTCATAACCGGGATTACCGAGTCCAACAATAAGGTACTTCATCAGGCAGTATTACTAAGTTTGTTGGGGAAGTAATTACTTGCCTGCGGTAGCTTGCGCGCCACGAGCTGCACGTGTGAGTTGTACTGCACATACAACGGCGTTCTTGGCGTTAACAAGTTCAAGACCTTCGAAGTGAAGTTCACCAACTTGCATTGTTTTGCCAAGGCCAAGGTTATCAACGTTGATTACAAGGCGCTCGGGAATCTCGGTATAGATAGCTTTAACTTTAAGCTTCTTCATTGACAGGCTGAGCTTACCACCGGCTTTAACACCCTCAGCGTGACCTTCGAGAGCTACGGGAACTTCCATAACAACCGGCTTGTTGTTGTTAACTTCGAGGAAGTCGAGGTGAAGGATGCTGTCTTTTACAGGGTGAAATTGAATCTCTTTAAGAACTGCCATTTTCTTTTGGCCGTTATATTCGAGTTCTACAGCAAAAATGTCGGGGGTGTAGATAAGTTTGCGAACGGATTCATTGGTTACAATGAGGTCGGTTGTTATCATCGCTTTGCCATCGCCAATCTCAACGATTTTTTCTCCGGGATTCAGAGTGCCGGTGAAGGGTAGGGTGAATACCTCACCACCATTGAGTACTACGGGAATTTTGCCTTCGCTGCGCAGAGTTTTGGCAGCTTTCTTGCCGAGGTCGGTACGGGGCTCGGCTGTCAACTTGAATGATTTCATTGTTGTGTTGTTAATTAATTGTGTTACTCAAAATTAAGACGCTTCTTAATTTACCATCACACGGGAGCTGTAAAAAGCGATGCAAAGGTATAAAAATTGTCCCGATAAATAAAGTATCGGGACAATATTTATTGTTTTTATTGTGGTTTAGGTATCAAAATCAGTGTCGCATCTCCAAATTCAGAGACAGCATCTCTTAGATCAAGAAATTCATTCCACATTTTATATGGGTATATCGTGCGGTTGTTTCTTCGGTTTGCGATTACTTTAATTTCATTCTTTTCCTGGTCGTAAGTTGTTTGTACAAAATAGCTTCCGCACAGGTTCGCTTTATTTACCTGAAGGTTGTTAAGAGATTCTGTATCCAAAATATATTCGTCAGGAACTTTAAATGTTAATGTGTATCGTTGGTTGTAGGGCGAAGGTGTATAGATGTCGAGGTCTCGCGGTTTATTGCGATTGATTGATGAATAACCTGCTGCTCCAACAAGGTTTCCGATCTTAATTAATATTTCGTCACCTACATTAGTTATCAAACCATCGATATTCCCTGTAATTCTATATTCAAAGGGTTTATATTCA
>CANOKG010000140.1 GCA_947566655.1 uncultured Muribaculaceae bacterium
CAAAAGCGACAAAATGAACAAAAAAGTATTTTGATCTTGCGATACGATAGATCAGTTCAATTGGTCATAATTAATTATGTTTCTCCTATTGCTTTTGTCTTTTTTCATCCCAACATATTTTATTTTTGATGGTTTTCAACACTGATAATGCCTTATTTTTGGAGTTCAAGGGTTGAAGGTGGGGATTTTTTTGTTAACTTTGCATGTTAAACTTGTTTTTAATAACTTGTTTTAAGTGCTTATGTTGAATTTTACTCCTATTGTAAAGCCATATTTCGGACGTGTTGACCGGCAGATGCTGTCGGCTGCCGATTCCTTGCGCGACTCGCAGTTGGCTACCCTTGGCTCTCTTGTTGCTGAGGGCGAAAAAACGGTGTGGGGTAAAGAACATGGATTCAATGCAGGTATGGACTATGACAGGTGGCACAGTGTGGCTCCACTTGTTGATTATGAAAAGATACGTCCATATGTGATGAGCATGGTGGCCGGCAAATCAGGCGTCTTGTGGCCCGGTGTCACTCGTCTCTTTGCCCAGTCGAGCGGTACCTCGGGAGGCAAAAGCAAGTACATTCCTGTTACCAACCGTGGTTTGCAAAGGGTGCATTATCGTGGTGGTACTGATGTAGTGGCGCGTTATATGTCGCTTTACCGTGACAGCAGGTTGATGTCGGGCAAGGCCTTGATTCTTGGAGGCAGTTTTGCTACCGAACTGGAGCACGATGTCAAACACGTTATGATTGGTGACCTGTCGGCTCATTTGATAAAGAATATCAATCCATTGGCCGGATTGTTACGTGTGCCCGGACGCGATGTAGCTTTGATGAGTGATTGGCATGAGAAATTGCCCCGGCTTGTTGCGGCAGTCGTGAAAGAGAATGTCACCAACTTGTCGGGTGTACCATCGTGGATGATGACTGTGTTGAAAGAGGTACTCAAGGTGACAGGTGCAAAAAATATTCGCGAGGTGTGGCCCAATTTGGAGGTCTTCTTTCATGGAGGCATTTCGTTTGAGCCTTATCGTGATGAATATCGCCGGTTGATAGGCGATGACCGCATGCGTTATCTTGAAACCTATAACGCCAGCGAGGGGTTCTTCGGAGTGCAGTATTGTAAGGATAACAGAGCAATGTTGTTGTTGATGGATACCGATACTTTCTATGAATTTATTCCTGTTGGTGATGCAACGTCAGATCCATTGCCGGCCTGGGAGGTAAAGGCTGGAGAGGTCTATGAGCTTGTAATAACCAACAGCAATGGCCTGTGGCGGTACCGACTTGGAGATACAGTGAAGATAGAGAGTGTGGCTCCACTCACAATTACTATAGCGGGTCGCACCCAGCATTATATCAATGCTTTTGGTGAGGAGCTGATGGTTTATAATGCTGATGCTGCAGTGGCTCGTACTTGTGCTAAGCTTGAAGCTTCGATCGCAAACTATACAGTCGCGCCTGTGTATGCTACCTGTGGCACCCGTGGACGCCACGAGTGGTTGGTTGAGTGGGAGAATGCGCCCGGGAGTGTTGAAGAATTTTCTCGTGAGCTTGACTTGGCACTAAGGGCTGAAAACAGCGACTACGATGCCAAACGCGCAGGTGATATTTTTTTGTCACCGCTCACTATGGTTACCGTGCCGCGAGGAACTTTCGATAAATGGCTCGGTATTACAGGAAAACTGGGCGGACAGAGAAAAATACCGCGGTTGTGTCCCGATCGCCGGTATGTTGAGGCTATAATGAAAATTATTAACAATAAATAAATCAGAGAGTATGAATTTTAAAGGTCTTTTACTTGGATTAGGAGCAATGGCAGTGTCATTCTCGGTGTTGGCTGCTACGCCTAAATACATATTTTACTTCATTGGTGATGGAATGGGAATGGGGCAGGCTATGGCCGGTCAAACCTACAATCGTGTTGCGCTGGGAAACGAGCAACCTTTGATGATGATGCAGTTTCCCTATGGCGGAATGATTGAAACCTACTCAGCCTCAAGCACAGTTACCGACTCAGCGGCTGCCGGCACGGCGCTCTCAACCGGTCATAAGACCAAGAACGGAATGCTCGGTATGGATGCCGATACTGTTGCTGTAACATCAATGGCAAAGGTACTTCACGATGCAGGCTGGGGAGTAGGTCTTGTTACCACTATGGCTCCCGATGATGCCACTCCAGGCGCTTTCTATGCCCACGTTCCCAATCGCAATATGTTTTATGAGATAGGACGTCAGGCTGCTGAGAGCGGTTACGAGTTCATTGCCGGAGCAACATGGCGTGGAGAACTTGACAATTCGGGTAAATCGCGTGGCTTGCACGATTATATCAGATCAAAAGGAGTTGATCTTGTCACCTCGATCGAGGCTGTTGACAATTCAAAGAGCCGTCGGGTATTTTTGTATAGTGAATCGCCTTTCACCTCAGGCGATATAGGTTATACTGTCGATTCCATTCCCGGAATGTTGACCCTCCCCGATATGACCCGCGCTGCCATTGACCATTTGGAGCGCGTGTCGCCCGACCATTTTTTCATGATGGTAGAAGGCGGTAATATTGACCATCTTGGCCACGGCAATGATGGCGGCGGACTTGCAATCGAGGTGTTGAACTTCAACGAAGCTATTGCTCAGGCCTATAACTTTTACTTGAAGCACCCCGACGAGACTGTGATTATAGTTACAGCCGATCACGAAACCGGTGGTATGAGCGTAGGTAATCGTCACGTCGGCTATACCTCTTATCCTCAATATGTTCCTTACCAAGCTATAAGCAAAGACAATTTTTCGCGTAAGGTGAAAGAGTTGTTAAAGAATCAACCCGATATGACATGGGACCAATTCAAGGAATTTACGGCTGAAAAAACAGGATTGTGGAAACAAGTGCCTATCAAAGCCCGACAAGAGAAAAAACTAAAAGAGATTTTTGACGATACCTTTGAGAAGCGCATGGCTTTGGCAGATGAAAAAACCCTCTACTCGTCGTTTAATGCCTTGGCCAACGAAGTGTTCAACGTGTTGAATGAAATTCAAGGTTATGGCTGGACCACAGGAAGTCACACCGGTAATCCCGTTCCCGTTTATGCCATAGGCGACGGTATGGAAATATTCGGTAGCCGCATGGACAACACCGGTATCGCGCCTCGTTTATTGCGTCTGGCCGGTTTACAGTAACTTTATAAAATATTTCAGATAATGTCACCCCACGAAACACCAACCGACCAGAAATGGACCGAGATAGAGCATCTTCCCGAGTGGGATGAGGAGTTCTATGACGTATATACAGCCAAGAAATATGGCAAGTGGTTGATGCTTAAAACTCTTAAGCAGGAATATCGCGACAAAGAAGAGTTCAAGGCGATGATCGACAAAGAGTTTGATGTGAGATATAATCTTGCCCATCCCCATATTGTCATGATCAACGACTATGAAGAGGTTCCGGGACTTGGCCGTTGTATTATCACCGATGACGTGTATGGTGACTCGCTCCGAAAGCTTATAGACACCAATAGAGTTACCGATGATACTGTTAAGAAGATTACCCATCAGCTTGTTGATGCCATGGAGTATATTCAGGCCAATCATATAGTTCATCATCCTATAAGGCCTGAGAATATTATTTTTACAGAGAATATCGGCAATCTGAAACTGATCAATGTAGGTTTTGATCAGAAAGCTCACTTGTCACCTGCCGAGGCGTCGGAAGATATTTTTAACTTCGGGTTGGTGTTGACCGAGGTGTTGAAGGCAGTACCCGATGGACATCGTTATGCCGACCTGAGAAAAGTAGCATCAAAATGTATTTCTCCAGATGCGAAATCGCGTTATCGAGACATACAGGAATTGAAGCTCGCTATCGAGAACCGCACGAACAACCGCCTGTTGATGTTTCTTGCGTTCTTGGTGATAATGTTAGGCGTAATGGCCTATTTTACGGGCTTTTCCAAATAAATTAGTTCAATAATCACATTATGAGCGTTACAATAGAACCGATAGAAGCAACCAAAAGCAGTTTGAAAAAATTTGTTCAATTTGGTATCGATCATTACCGTGGCAATGAATTTTTTGTGCCACCATTGTTGATGGACGATGTCAATACGTTGTTGCCCGACAAGAATCCGGCGTTTGACTTTTGTCGTGCACAGTCGTTCATGGCTTACCGCGATGGTAAGCCGGTAGGGCGTATCACCGGTATTATCAACGATGTGGTGAACCAACGCACGGGTAGAAAGGTCCTTCGTTTTGGCTTCGTTGAGTTTATTGATGACGATGAGGTAGTCGACGGGTTGTTTGACGCTGTTTCAGCCTGGGGCCGTAAGGAGGGTATGACCGAGATAGTGGGGCCTTTGGGATTCACTGATTTGGATTATGAGGGACTGCTAATTGACGGTTTTGACCAGGTTGGAACAATGGCAACTATTTATAACTATCCCTATTATTCCAGACAGCTTGAGCGTCGTGGAATGGAGAAAGATATCGATTGGGTTGAATACCTGATGCCTATTCCCGATAGTATCCCCGACAAGCACCAGCGCATCGCCGAGATAGTAAAAAAGAAATTTCACCTGTCGGTATCAAAAGTGAAAAGTCGCAAGGAGCTTAAAGAACGTTATGGTTACCAGTTGTTTGATCTTATCAACCGGGCCTACGATCAGTTATATGGTTACTCACCTTTGACGCCTCGTCAAATCGACCATTACATAAAGTTATATCTGGGACTTATCAAGCTCGACAACATTTGTGTTATTGTCGACGAGAACGACCGCCTTGTAGGATGTGGAATTTCAGTGCCGTCATTCTCACAAGCTCTCCAAAAAAGCCGTGGACGGCTGTTCCCCTTTGGTTGGCGTCATTTCCTGAAACCGATGTTTGGACGTGTCGATACTGTCGACCTGCTGTTGGTAGCTATTGATCCAGAATATCAAGGCAAAGGTGTCAACGCGTTGCTGTTTACTGAGTTGATACCTGCATTCCAACGATTGGGTTACAAGCAGGCCGAGAGTAACCCCGAGTTGGAGAGCAACGAGAACGTTCAGAAACAGTGGGAATATTTTGAGCGCCGCCAGCACAAGCGCCGTCGCTCCTATCGCGCGGAACTTTGATTGTATCTTTTCCTTCGTAAATACCAATTATAAAATAAATCAATCATATCATGTCTCAAGTCAAACCCAAAAAAGCATTAGGACAGCACTTCCTGACCGACCTGTCGATTGCATCGCGCATAGCATCCACTCTCGACGATTATAGCGGATTGCCCGTGATGGAGGTGGGACCCGGTATGGGTGTCCTTACCCGCTTTCTGCTTGACAAAGGACATGATGTCACTGTCGCTGAAATTGATAGTGAGAGCGTGGAGTATCTGCGTGAAAACTTTAATGAACTCGAGGGTCGCATAGTCGAGGGTGACTTTCTGCGACTCGATCTTGACAAGTTCTACGAGGGCAAAGATTGCTGTGTGATAGGAAATTATCCTTATAATATCTCGTCGCAGATTTTTTTTCATGTCCTGGAGTTCAAAGACAAAGTTGTGTGTTGTTCGGGAATGTTGCAACGTGAGGTAGCTGAGCGTCTTGCAGCTCGGGAGGGCACAAAGTCAAGAGGTATTCTAAGTGTTTTGCTGCAGGCGTGGTATGATGTCGAGTATCTCTTTACTGTGAGCGAAGGGGTGTTTAATCCGCCGCCAAAGGTAAAGAGTGGGGTTATAAAAATGACGCGCAACGGAGTTACCGATTTAGGATGTGACGCAGTATTGTTTAAGACAGTGGTCAAAACCACCTTCGGTCAACGCCGCAAAACTCTGCGTAATACCATTAAAGGTCTCTTGCCTGCCGGTGCTCAATTACCGGTTGATCACCACCTGTTGGGTAAACGTCCCGAGCAATTGTCGGTAGCTGAATTTATCGAGTTAACCAATTTAGTATCAACACTTCGTGAATCGTTGCTGAAATGAAAGAATTTACTTCCGACTATCTCGAACATATAAAGGAAATTATCTCGGATCACCGAGAAACAGAGGCGAGGGAGCTGTTGGCCGACATGCACCCGGCCGATATTGCCGAGTTGTATCAGGAACTTGATCTCGAAGAAGCTGAGTATCTGTATCAATTACTTGATGACGAGACGGCGGCCGATGTATTGATGGAGCTTGATGAAGACGAGCGCCGTAAGCTTCTTCAAGGAATGGAGGCAGAGGATATTGCCCGTCAAATCGATTA
>CANOKG010000141.1 GCA_947566655.1 uncultured Muribaculaceae bacterium
AGAATATTGGATTCCGGTTCCAACGATTGGGGTTCGACTCCCCACGGGGATACATATCAAAAGAGCTTTAATCAACTCTCATAGAGTTGATTAAAGCTCTTTTGATTGTCGTATTCAGTTAAGATTCAATAGTCACCTTTTCACTGCCAAATACATTGAGGTTCAATTTCTTCATGATATAGCCAATGGCGCGTGCCGCTTTGATAGAGACACCATTGTCACACAGACGAGGCGAGTAGGCTGCCATCGACAGCACTCCGGGTAGTACTCCCATTACGCCACCGGCAAATCCGGCCGATGCAGGCAATCCGGTCTTCATAATGAATTTACGCAGCTTGTGGCTCTTAAGTGCCATGCGTGCAACTACTTTTTGAGAGAGGACTCCGTCATAAACTATCTGCCGTGTAAATGGATTGACTCCATCGGCAGCTATTGTAGCTCCCATCTCGGCCAGTTGCTGAGTGCTGGCTGTCATTGAAACAGCACGTAGGTAAAGGTCGATAGACTGCTTAGTGTCATCACTCAGTTTATACATGCTGTTGTCAATTGTCTTTACAGCATCGGCCTGTTTGAATTCATCTTTAAGTTTTTCATACAATTTGACATCGAGCTGAGGTGCGGTTCCAATAAGGTTAATCATTCGGTTCTCTATGAAGTTCCATTTTGAGTCAGGATCTCCTATTGGCTGTAGTTTGCTAATCGATTTGATCCCTTTTGCTCCAAATGGAATAGCCGGTTTTGCTACATTTTGGTGGTCCTGACAATGACATTCCTTCCGGGCATCGCATGCATCCCCCTTCGCTACTTTCATTGCAGCTTTTTGCTCAATTCTAAGCGATGTTACAGGAACTTTTGAAATCTGTGCCATAGGGAACATGACATCACTATCACCCTTGTTGATTACAGTGCCATCGGTTAATGCGACAGAGATGGCAAACTTATCGGCATCGACCCCCTCTACCCGTGGGTCGACATTACCTTCATTAAGACTCTTGAATTTCTCGTAAGCCTCATTCACGGCCTCACGAATCTCAGATAGTTTTATGATTCTTTCCATAGTACTGTGTATTTTTTGAACCGTTTTGTCGGTTCTTGATTCTTTTGTAATTCAAACATATCTATAGGTATGAATGTTCTATCATTTAGATTAAAAAAAACAAAATAACACTGTGGGTGTTTATACGATACAACTACAATCAAACTGCTATGAGTAACACTCGAATTATGTTAGTGGCCGGCTTTCTTGGAGCATCGCTTGCTACTTTGGCTCAGGAGGTGACGTCAACCGATACTCTTGGCCGGTCATTAATGGGGGAACTTCCACATCGATCTATCGTTTTAAACGGAGATCGCAGCTATGTGCACACTCAGGTTCTTGAAGCGCTGCTTGATACGCGCGACCTTAGTTTTCACGACCCCGGTGTGCCTCGTTATCTTATAATAGATAAGGAAGGAACGTCATTGTTTGGAATCGGAGGCTATATCGAAGGTGTGGCTATGGCCGATTTCAGAGGTGCCATCGATAACAGTGGCTTCGTTACCTACGATATACCTATTCCCGGTAGCCCTTCCACCCGATCCCGTCTCGGAGCTGATGTATCACACAGCACTATCTTCATGAAATTGGTCAAACACACTCGTTTGGGAGCCCTTACTGCCTACATACAATCTAATTTCACAGGAGATAACGGTGGGTATGGATTCAAGTTGAAACAGGCTTATGTAACATTGGGTAATGTAACGATGGGGTTGGCCAACAGTACATTCAGTAATCCGGCATCGGAGCTGCCTACTATTGATTATCAAGGTCCATCGGGACAGGTGGGATGCAAGAATGTGTTGCTTCGTTATCGTGTCGATCTTAACAAACATTGGTCTATGGCTTTGTCGGCCGAGTTGCCAACTTTGAAAGAGACACCGCTCAATCAACAGGAAGAAGCCTTGTCTCAGTCACTGCCCGATATTCCTTTGTATCTTCAGTATTGTTGGGGCACGGGAAACAGTCATGTAAGGATTGCAGGAATAATCAGAAGCATGAGTTATCGCAATCTCGTCGAAAACAGCAATAAACGTCAGGCCGGTTATGGTATACAGCTTAGCGGAATATTTGACATAAACCGAATGTTTGAAATCTATTACCAAGGAGCTTGGGGACGAGGAATTGCTCATTATATCAACGATTTGGATGGTAATGGTTACGATCTTGTGGGATCATCAAAACATCCCGGAGAGATGATTGCACCACGAACGGTGAGTTTTGTAGGAGGTTTGCGTTATAATATAAATAAGGAATGGTTTATGATGGCCGGTTACAGCATGAATCAGCTTTATGATCAGAAACAACTTGGTGCCGACAGTTACCGTCGAGGCAATTATATGGTGGTCAATGCATTCTATTCACCAATGAGCGATTTGATGATCGGTGCCGAATACCTTCATGGAACCCGACGCGATGTAAGTGGTGTCGGTAACTCAGCCAACCGTATCGACGTGATGGTCAAGTACTCGTTTTAGACTACGACATTTATGAAATTGGATCTTGATTTGTTTTGCAATGCTTTTAGTGAAATTTTGTACCTTTGTGGCCGTTTTCGATAGATTATAATATTATAAGTTCAGGTACAATGAAAAAGGCTCTTTTTGCGCTGGCTTTAGGTACGTTTGCTTTAGGAATCGCTGAGTTTGTAATGATGGGGATCTTAGGCAATCTCTCAACCGATCTCGGTATTACAGTATCTAAGGCCGGTGGTTTGATTACTGCCTATGCAACCGGAGTGTGTGCCGGTGCCCCATGTTTATTGTTTGCCCGTAAACTGCCTTTAAAGCGAATAATGCTTATATTGGCTGCCCTTATTGCAATAGGAAATAGTTTGATGATGATAGCGCCAAACTACGGGTTGATGTGGGTTGCCCGTTTTATATCGGGACTTCCTCATGGCGCCTATTTTGGAGTTGGCGCTATAGTCGCCCGACGTCTATCGGTACCCGGCAAGGAGGCTGCCTCAGTTTCATTTTTCATTGCTGGCATGACCATAGCCACTCTTGTGGGGGTACCATTAGCTACGTTTATTACTGATACGTTCTCATGGCGGGTGGCTTTCGGAGTAGTGGCCATGAGTGGTTTATGTGCACTTGCTTCAATAAGATTTTGGGTGCCACAGGTTAAGGGGCTTGAGGACGTAGGCTTTTTGGGACAGTTCAACTTTTTAAAGACTCTACCGCCATGGCTTATATTTGGCGGTGTTCTGTTTGGCCAGATCGGACTGTATTGCTGGTATAGTTATATCGACCCACAAATGGTCCATGTCTCAGGATTCAAGGTTAGTGACATGTCCTGGATAATGGTGCTTGCAGGTTTGGGCATGTTTATTGGAAATATCGTGTGCGGACAGTTGGCTACCCACTATAAACCTTCGATTGTGGCATCGGCAGTGCAGGCACTCGGAATGGTGGTGTTGCTGCTTATCTATTTCTTTGCATACATACCTTTTGTGGCGATTTTGTTGATGATTGCCGGAACTGCAATATTGTTTGGCCCCGGAAGTCCGTTGCAATCATCCATAGTTGTTTATTCCCGTGGTGGCGAGATGCTTGGTGCGGCATTGATACAGATAGCCTATAATGCCGGTAATGCGATAGCTGCACATATTGGCGGAACTGTGATAGCAAAAGGTTATGGATACACAGCTCCGGCTCTGGTTGGTATCCCGCTGGTATTGATTGGGTGTGTATTACTTTATATACTATATCGTCGGTACGAGCATGTAAAAAACCGGTTGAGCTGATGTTGACCGGTTTGAAAACGCTTTGGCAAGTGCATTATCTTATGTCGAGAAGTTTGTGGGTCTGGAGTGATAACCGCCAATGAGGATGCTTTAAGATGTAGTCTATGACTTCGTTAGTGTTAAGACCAGAGCACGGTTGTAAAAACAAGTGTGTAGCTTCTATTAGTTCAGCTATCTGTTCAACGTCTTGACCGGTATAAACTACTTTCAGTTCGTTGCAGCGAGGTATAACCACCTTGCCTCCCGGTTTGGGCGAACATGTTATCCAGTCGATAGTCGAAGGTAAGTTGTGAGTTCCATTAGTCTCGATGTGTACACACTTTCCTTCCTTGTGTAGTTCCTCGATAAGACGCTCAATTGGTTGTAGTGAAGGCTCGCCTCCGGTCAATATTACAGTGGATGCCGGGTATTGCGTTACTTGGTTAATAATCTCAGGTATCGACATGGCATGTCCATGCGAGTGATCGGTATCACAGAAGTCACACTTGAGGTTGCATCCCGACAAACGTATGAATGTAGCCGGAGTACCGGTGTGAAAACCTTCTCCTTGAAGCGAATAGAAAATCTCGTTAACTAAGAGGTGGCCCATATCAGTCTGTTTCGTAGGTGGCAATGTTTCCTTCGCTTTCCTGTACATCGACGCGATAGCAATTAGGCACGAGTTCACAGATCCAGCGGGCTATATTCTCGGCGGTAGGGTTGAAATCGAGTACTTCATTAAAATTCTGATGGTCGAGAGTCTCGGTTATCTGTGTTTTTATATGGGTGAAGTCGGTGACCATACCATAGGGAGTAAGCTCTTTGGCACGGCAATGGACGGTTATAATCCAGTTATGTCCATGAGTGCGGGTGCATTTGCTGTCATAAGGGAGATCCAAGCGGTGGCTACCCGATATTTCAATGCGTTTTGTAAGATAATACATATTCTCAATGCAAATAGTTCATTGTTTAGTTACCGGAGTGAATCCAAGTTCTGATCCACGCCTTATCATAAGTTGATAGGCATGTTCCCTGTTATTGGGGTCTTCGGTAAGAAGCATTTCCTCTTTGACGTAGTCCTTGATAAGCCCTATTTCGCGACCTTGTTTCAACCCAAAAGTCTCCATTATAAGGTTGCCATCAACGGGCGGTTGCCAGTTCTTGAGTTGATCACGTGCTTCAAGTTCAATCATTTTTTGTCTTACATGATCGAAGTTATCGAGGTGACGTGCCACCTTTTCTTTGTTCTTGGATGTAATATCGGCTCGGCACAGGGTCATAAGATCGTCTATGTTTTCACCGGCATCTACCAACAGTCGTCTTATGGCTGAGTCGGTGACGGTATCTTCAACCAGAGCTATTGGGCGCATGTGCAGTTCTACCAACTGCTGTACATACTTAAGCTTTTCGTCCATAGGCATTTTCATGCGCCTGAATATTTTGGGAAGCATTTTTGCTCCGATGTAGTTATGGTTGTGAAAGGTCCATCCCATAGTATCGTCCCAGCGTTTAGTTACAGGCTTTGCTATGTCATGGAACAAAGCTGCCCAGCGTAGCCACACATTGTCACTCGCGTTGGCCACATTATCAAGTACTTGTAGCGTATGGTCAAAATTGTCTTTGTGTCCGCGCCCTTTCACCGTCTCTACTCCTTTCATCGCTTCCAACTCGGGAAGTATAAGAGGTAGCAAACCGCTCCGTGACAGTAAATTCCAACCTATCGACGGACGTGGAGACTTCATTATTTTCATAAGTTCATCGACTATGCGCTCCCGCGATATAATCTCAAGCCGGCAGGCATTTCTTTTGATTGCATCAAAAGTATCCTGAACAATGGAAAATTGCAATTGGGTGGCGAAACGAATGGCTCGCATCATTCTGAGCGGATCATCACTGAATGTTATGTCGGGATCGAGTGGGGTGCGTATCAATCCATTATGTAGATCCTCAAGCCCATTGAACATATCAATGAGTTCGCCAAACCGATCACCGTTCACCGAGATAGCCATAGCGTTTATTGTAAGATCCCGACGCGACAGGTCATCGGTCAGGGTACCGTCTTCAACAATTGGTTTTCGGCTATCACGGCGATAAGACTCGCGCCGTGCACCTACAAATTCAAACTCCTCGCCATGATAATGGATCGATGCAGTGCCAAAGTTCTTGAAAACCGACAACTTGGCACCACGTCCAAGCGTGGCTGTAACAGCTTCGGCAACTTCGATACCACTACCTACGGTGACAAAGTCAATATCTTTGGATGCACGATCAAGAAATAAATCGCGCACATATCCACCAACCACGTAACATTCGCGTCCCATGGCATCGGCTACCGATCCTACATGTCTAAATACTTTTCGGTCAATTTTTTCGGTTAAGTTCATGTCAATGATATTATTTCCTCGGGAGCGTTAGTAAGACATTTCCATCCGGTGG
>CANOKG010000142.1 GCA_947566655.1 uncultured Muribaculaceae bacterium
TAACTTACAAAAAAAAAAAATTAAATTTTTTTCTTTTTATTTTTTTTTTTTTTATTTTTTTTGGTTTATCTGGGGGGGGTTGGGGTGTTCACCGCGCCCGCTTGGTGCCTATTGGTTCTCACCGCCTCACCGCCCTCTATTTCTCTTATCTCGTGTATGATCTGCCGGAACGTTGATTATATTAATATTCCTGTTTTGAGTACATCAGAATAAAGAGGATTATTCTTATCCTCAGTTAAAAGCACCGGCTCTATCAAGTTACTTATCTTGCGTTTCAATTTCCAAAGAATGGGAGTATCGGCAAAGTAATCATCATTCAAGCTCTCTACCACGACGGCAATATCTATATCACTGTCGGCATGATATGTACCCTTGCTGAACGAGCCATAAAGATAAAGAGCCTTTAACGGCAATTGCTCTGCAACTGCAGCCTTGTATCGTTGAGCCAATTTTATAGCTTGTTCTTTATCCATACTCTCAATTCATCAGTTTGTCTCAAAAGTTCTTTGCAACGGTCAATGTTAAGACTTTTCATCAGCCGTTCTTTATATGAGGGATAACGCGCTTCGATATTCAGCGGTTCAAGAGCATCTATAAAATCAAACTGCTCTTCAGTCATATGCCTATCAAGTCCGGTCTTTTCAGTCAACCGAGAAAGACTGTGAATTTTCAACGGCGGTTCTTCCGATAGCTTACACCAATATGCCTTAAGAAGCTTCTCAATCACTTGGTGGCACATGAAGCCTACATAAAGATAACGTTTGGTCTCAAGCATTGCATTGGCCGTATCGAAATCATAGTCCGACATCTCCAACCAATATCTTATCCGGTCATTCATAGGCAAAAATTCGTTTGATTTCAATTGCAAATATAGTTATTATTCCCGAAATGAAAACTTATGGTCGATAGAAATCGTTTGTGAACAGCTAATTTTTAAGAGACTCAGCATTTCGGGATATTTTCTGAACCAACCAGTAACCCGACATGTTATAATATCGTAAGCAACAACAAAAGTAAAAGCTTTTCCATTGCTATGATATAATGTGATAATGATTGGTTTATCAAGCGGGCGCTGTCGCGATGACAGCGCCCGCTTGGTGCCTATAAAGGTGACTGTATAATAGTTCTACAGTCTATGTTTCATTGATGACTGTTCTAAATAAAAAAAAAGGGGGGGGGAGTAGACCAGGTATAAAATACTACTTCACTTCCCAGGTCTCGCCGGCAAGTATCATGTCACGCAAGGTGTTGAAACCTTTACGCGCCTTTACTTCGGCTACTTGCTCACTTACGGCCTGATCGTAGCATGGTGACTCCACATCACGAATCACACCTACGGCCAGCGGTAAATCATGTCCATCCATCATAGCGAGCTGCTGGTGAAGGAAGTTACTCTCGCAGTGGGCGTCATGAACCAGGACATCGTCAATGGTATAACCATCTTGACCAAGGGTAACAGCCTTAAGCAGGAAGCCATCCTGAACCAGACCTCGCTCATTGTTTGGTCCGAAAAGCATTTTTTGTCCGTGGCGAAGGTGGATAGTGCGCTCAGCGCGATGCTCCTTATCGGTTATGAAATTGTGTACACCGTTATTGAAAATCACACAATTCTGCAAAATCTCGACTACCGATGCCCCTTTATGTTTAGCAGCGGCCACCAGTACCTCCTGTGATGTCTGCAATTCAACATCAATGGAACGGGCAAAAAAGTTACCGCGTGCCCCAAACACCAATTCAGCCGGTATAAACGGATCCTCGGTAGTACCGTAGGGCGACGATTTAGACACAAAGCCACGCTGGCTCGTAGGCGAATACTGTCCCTTGGTCAAACCATATATTTTGTTGTTGAACAACAACATGTTGATATCGATATTGCGGCGCACGGCGTGAATAAAATGATTACCACCGATTGCGAGACCGTCGCCATCACCCGAGATTTGCCATACGGTCATCTCAGGGTTGGCTACCTTAAAACCGGTAGCGATAGCGGCTCCACGGCCATGGATAGTGTGGAAACCATAGGTATTCATATAATAGGGCAGGCGGGAGCTGCAGCCTATGCCCGAGATTACGGCCGTCATGTGAGGTGCTACACCAACGGTAGCCATTGCTTTGTGCAAAGTGTTAAGGATAGCATGGTCGCCACATCCGGGGCACCAGCGAACCGACTGATCACTCTTGTAATTAGCAGCTGTATATGTAGTTTCGTTCTGTTCCATCGCTCGGCTTACTTTTTTATGATTGATTTTACAGCCTCTTTAACCTCACCCGTCATGAAAGGCTGACCCTGAATCTTATTGATACGCTCTATCTTCACCTCAGGCATCCTGGCCTGCAGATAGTCGGCAAGTTGACCGGTATTCAATTCGGCCACGATCACGCGTTTGTAATGGCCCAATACCTCGCGTGTATTGGCCGGTAACGGGTTGATGTAGCGAAGCTGTGCAAATGCCACCGGCTCGCCCTCGCGACAAAGTTCCTCGGCAGCCGAACGAAGGTGACCATAAGTACCGCCCCAGCCAAGCAACAGAGTGTCGGCATCAACATCACAAAGCACTTCAAGTGCAGGGATATCATTGGCGATACGTTCAATCTTCTCACAACGCAACTGCACCATTTTCTCGTGGTTGACCGGATCGGTGGATATAGCCCCGGTCTTGGCATCCTTTTCCAAGCCGCCAAGGCGATGGGCAAGTCCCTCGGTACCGGGTATTGCCCAGTAACGCACGAGCGACTCAGGATCTCTCAAGTAAGGCTTCCAGGCCTCACGCAGTTCTTCGGGAACATAGCGTGGATGAATTTCGGGATACTCATCGGCATCAGGCACACGCCATGCACTCGAGCCATTTCCTATGAACGCATCGCTGAGCAAGATCACAGGTGTCATATGCTCTATCGCTATGCGGCATGCCTCGAAAGCCATCGTGAAGCAATCGGTAGGAGAAGCCGGAGCAACCACCACGATAGGTGATTCACCATTACGGCCATATAGAGCCTGCATCAGGTCGGTCTGTTCGGTTTTTGTGGGCAGACCTGTCGATGGACCGCCACGCATCACATCGATAACCACAAGCGGTAGCTCAGCTATGACAGCAAGACCTATTCCCTCGCTCTTCAAAGCGAGACCTGGACCCGATGTTGATGTAACGGCCAGATTACCGGCAAACGATGCACCGATAGCCGAACAAACACCGGCAATCTCATCCTCCATTTGCACAGCCTTCACTCCAAGGTCCTTGCGCTTGGCCAATTCATGCAGTATATCGGTAGCGGGGGTGATAGGATAGCTACCTAAGAAGAGCGGACGTCCCGATTTCTCCGAAGCCATTATCAAGCCCCATGCTGTAGCCGTGTTGCCATTGATGTCGGTATAGATACCCGGGCGAATATCCTCGGTCTCGATGCGATAAGTCGACACTGAAGCATGAATGTTGTGACCGTAGTCATAGCCGGCATCAAGCACTTTGCAGTTTGCCTCATATACAGCCGGTTTCTTGGCAAATTTATTTTTCAGCAGGTGTTTGACAGCATCGAGCGGACGGTCAAAAAGCCAGCACACGAGACCCAATGCCAAGATATTGCGGCATTTCAACACCGACTTCAAGTCCATGCCGGTATCGGCCAAGGCGGCTTTAGTCATCGATGTTATAGGCACTTCAACCACCTGTGCAGTAATGCCCAGTTCTTTTATTGCATCCTCTGTTTCAAACTGAGCCTTCTTCAGCCCGTCGGCCTTGAAGGTATCGATATCAACAATTACGACTCCGCCCTTCTCTAAAAATTTTATATTCTGTTTCAAAGCGGCAGGATTCATCGCGATAAGCACATTACACTTATCGCCGGGGGTGTGCACTCCTTGTCCTACGCTTACCTGGAATCCGGAAACTCCACTCAACGATCCTTGCGGAGCGCGAATCTCGGCCGGATAATCGGGGAAAGTGGATACCGAGCATCCCAATCCCGCCGACACATTGGTAAACATGTTTCCGGCGAGCTGCATTCCGTCGCCCGAATCACCCGAAAAGCGAACCACCACTTTCTCGAGATCTATGACGTTAGCTTTCATGATAAATATGATTTTTCTATCTGACTGATTTAAACTTTTTATTTATAGGGGCAAAGATACAATCAAGTTTCAAGAATTAAAAATTAGCTCTTGAAAAAACTGCTTTTAAGTAATAAATTTATTGGGCACCACTATCACTCCGTAGATATGGGCCGTGTAGCCACGAGCAAAGCAGTGGCCTGCGCGGCTATCCCCTCTCCGCGTCCGGTGAAACCGAGACGCTCGGTAGTGGTGGCTTTTACCGAAACGGCATCAATGGGAATGTTAAGATCCTCGGCTATGTTTTGCCTCATAAGCTCGATATAGGGCAACATCTTTGGCCTCTGGGCTATGATCGTAACGTCAACATTACCTACCGAGTAACCTTTCTCACCAATTATTTCAAGGACTCGACGTAAGAGCTTGCGCGAATCGGCACCCTTATACTCAGGATCGCTATCAGGAAAGTGATAACCGATATCGTGCATGGCAGCTGCTCCCAACAAGGCATCACTCAACGCATGCAAAGCCACATCGGCATCGCTGTGACCCAACAAACCAAGTTCATAAGGTATCTCAACTCCACACATTATTAATTTTCGGTCGGGCACCAGACGATGAACATCAAATCCATTTCCTATGCGAAACATAGCCATTAGAATCAGTTTATTTTTAGAGGTTGTTTAATACAATAAAAGAGTGCCTTAGCAGGGCACTCTCTCTTATCTCAGATTATCGACGACGGCCTCCCATAAGGTTTTTCAATCCGTCCATATCAAATGTTAAGGTAAAACGCAGTGTCTGATCGAGTGGCGACGTCTGAGCGGTAGCCATCATATAGGAAGCATCGAGACGCAACACATTGAGCGAGAAGCCGGCTCCCATACTGAAGTATTGACGGTTACCTTTATAGGAACTCTCGTGATAATAGCCTGCACGCAGGAAAAACTGCTGGTTGTAGCTGTACTCTGCACCCAACGACCAGTTGATCTCTCTAAGCTCCTCCTTCATTCCGCCAGGTGCATCGCTAAACGATTTGAAGATACCTGTGATAGGTGACATATTCTCCCACTTTTCCAAGGCATCGAGATATTCGACCTGTCCCTCGGTAGTATCGTCATAGTCGCTTTCACGCGGCTTGGCGGGCACCAACAGTTTGTTCAGATCGAGCGCAAACGACAGCGTGTGGTAATCGGCCAGCGGGAACATAAACATCGTACCCAGTCGAAGTGTGGTTGGCAGGAAGGCTGGTTGACTTCCATTATTATAGGCAACCTTTGAACCGATATTCGAGAGATTCCAACCCCATGACCATTGGCACTCGTTGCGGCCTATTATCGGATAGGTTGTATAATAGCCCGATATGTCGGCGGCAAAAGCCGACGCACCGGTCGATTGATCTCCTGCATAAGAGTCACTGAACCCCAAATCGCTGTAAATATAACGAAATACAACACCCATCGAGAACTTTTCGCTCAACTTGCGCGAATAACCAATGTCAAACGACATCTCATAGGGATTCAGGCTCTGGCCTACTGCACCACTTTGATCGTTGGAGGTAAACTCGCCCAACGAGAAATAGCGTAGCGACGCACTCACTGCCTGATTGTCGCCCGAACCTATCTTCCAGTAGCCTGCAACATTTGCCAAGAAAATATCATTGACCAACTTACGCAACCATGGCGTATAACTCAGTGAAGCCGCGCCCTGACTGTAGGCAAATGCATATTTTGACGGGTTCCAGAACTGTGAATTGGCATCTGGGTCGGTAGCTGCTCCTGTATCGCCCATTGAAGCGCCACGCGCATCGGGAGCGATCGACAGCGATGTCACACCGGTCTCGATCGGATTAAATTCATTCTTCTGGGCCAATGCCGACAACCCTATAAATAATGATAATATGGATAAAATGAGATATTTTTTCATGCTATTTCTAAGAGTGTTACAAATATACTCTATAATAGATAACTAAAAACCATCCTATTTATTATACCAACAGCTTAAACTCAATGGAAAACATTGGAAATTGGGAAATAGCAAGCGAATGCGTAAAAATTAAAGTGAATATTTTGCAAATCAAAATATTGTGTGTAAATTGCGCGAATAGTATTCACACCT
>CANOKG010000143.1 GCA_947566655.1 uncultured Muribaculaceae bacterium
GGATTATGGGGATAAGACCCTCTTGTTCAGCTTTTGGTTTATACATAGAACTCGAGCCGGAGAAGTTTCCATACATAAATCACACGTGTTATGTACATGACGATTTACTGGATCCATGGTCGTTGGGTACTGTAGATCAAAATGGTATCCCTCGGGGAATGATGTATATGACACCACCTCGTTCAGATAATGGTTCATTTGCTCATACTATTTTAGTTACAGCATTGATGGATTTCAAATATGTAGATAAGTGGCAAGATAGTAATAGGGAAACTCGTCCCGATGATTATTTAGCGTGGAAAAGACATGTTGCGGAAGGTATGATATCAAAAATTGAAAGAGCTCATCCTGTATTACGAGATTGCATTAAACGGTATTATACATCATCTCCGCTTACTATCAGGGACTATTATGGATCACCCCGAGGCGCTATTTATGGATTTTCTAAAGACTGTAATAATTTATTGGAGTCCACGCTCCCTATTGTTACAAAATCGCCAAATTTGTTCCTTACTGGACAGTGTGTGAATCTTCACGGGATATGTGGAGTGCCATTGACTGCTATAATGACAGCCGATGCCTTGCTCTATCCTCACTCTATAATTTCTGATTTGCAGGATTTTTGATTATGATAAATTAATCCACGGTTAATCATATGGTTAACCGTGGATTATGTAATTATACCTAATTGTGTCACTCCCACTCGATTGTGGATGGTGGTTTTGATGATATGTCATAGCATACGCGATTGATGCCTTTGACATGGTTAATGATGTCGTTTGAAACTTTAGCCAAGAATTCATATGGTAGGTGTGCCCAGTCGGCTGTCATCGCATCGGTCGATGTAACTGCGCGAAGTGCTACTGCGCGTTCATAGGTGCGTTCATCACCCATTACACCCACACTTTGAACTGGCAGTAGAATAGTCCCGGCCTGCCATACTTGGTCATAAAGTCCCCAATCGCGAAGTCCTTGTATAAATATGTGGTCGGCTTCCTGTAGGATTGACACTTTTTCGGGAGTGATATCTCCAAGGATGCGTACGGCAAGTCCTGGACCAGGGAACGGATGGCGTTTGATAAGATGATCGGGCATACCGAGCTGACGACCCACAGCTCTGACCTCATCTTTAAATAGTAGACGAAGAGGTTCGCAGAGTTTAAGATTCATTCGGTCTGGTAATCCACCAACATTGTGGTGGCTTTTGATCACCATGCCTGTGATTGATAGTGATTCGATGCAATCGGGGTAGATTGTACCTTGTGCAAGCCATTTCACATCTTTAAGTCTTTTTGCTTCTTGCTCAAAGACGTCAATAAAACCTGCTCCAATGATTTTGCGCTTACGTTCAGGATCGGTCACGCCGGCGAGTTCGCTAAAGAATTTAGCGCTGGCATCTACGCCAATCACATTTAGACCAAGACACTCATAGTCATGCAGCACATTTTTAAATTCATCTTTACGAAGCATGCCATGATCAACGAAAATACATGTAAGGTTTGAGCCAATAGCTTTATTGAGTAGTACTGCAGCAACTGAAGAGTCAACTCCGCCGCTAAGTCCAAGGACAACTTTGTCGTCACCAAGTTGCTGTCGTAGCTGAGCTACGGTCGTTTCAATGAAAGCATCGGCATTCCAATCTTGCTTACTTCCGCATATATCAACAACGAAATTTTTCAAAAGTTGTTTGCCACATGTAGAATGGAATACCTCGGGATGGAACTGAACGCCCCACATAGGAATATTTTTTGATTGATATGCAGCAATCTTGACTTTTTCGGTAGATGCTACTATCTCGAAGTCATCGGGAATTGCGGTTATAGTATCACCGTGACTCATCCACACCTGTGCGCCCTCCTCAATATTTTGGAAGAGTTTACATTTATTGTCAATGTAGGTCAAATTGGCGCGACCATATTCGCGCGATCCGGCCGGTTCTACTTTGCCACCACCAGTGTATGCTATGAATTGAGCACCGTAACAAATACCTAATATAGGGAGTTTTCCTTTGATCATAGACAAATCGGCTTTGAATGCTTTATCATCGTAGACCGAGAATGGAGATCCTGACATGATGACTCCTATTATCGAGTTATCATCTTTAGGAAACTTGTTGTAAGGTACGATTTCACAATACATGTTCAGCTCTCTTACACGGCGTGCTATAAGCTGGGTGGTTTGTGAACCGAAGTCGAGAATAATAATTTTTTGTTGCATCGAGTGTTAATTGATGTTTGATATTATTGTTCTGTAATAGGTAAATTCTATTGTTGTTTATGACGGGAATCAACAAATTTTATTGGCTTTCGTGCTGTCGGGGGCAAGAGCATGTGGTTGACAGCCTCGACCGGTAGTATTTCGATAATGGGGGTTACTCGTAGCCGTGATCTAAAACGATCCTTCATTTCTTTAATCGAATTTTCGGGATGATTAGGTTTGAGGCCAACATAAACTACTACTTCATCAGTACCGGCCGATGAATCTCTAACCTCCACAACATAATTTGCAATCCAGGGTGTATTGTCAAGGACATCATTGATTGCAGGTGGGTAAAGTGTAGTACCTTTTAGTTTTATCATGTTGTTTTTGCGGCCTACTAATGGGCTTAGACGATATGAATTGCGTCCACATTTACATTGCTCTGTTATGCGGGATGCAATATCTCCGGTACGAAAGCGAAGCAGTGGCATTCCTTCTACACCAAGGGTAGTGACAACGACTTCTCCGGGCTGTCCATCTTCAACCGGTTTGTCATCTTCTCCTATGATTTCCACGATGACCAATTCGGGGTGAACATGTCCTCCACACCCATAGGGGCATTCGGCAAATGTAGCTCCCATTTCGGTTGACGAGTATGTGGCGAAAAGTTCCACGTTCCATCTTTCTTTTATTGTGCTACCGAGTAGATTAAGGTTTAACTTGGAATCTCGCAATCCTTCACCAATACCAATAATTCGCTTTACCGAGGATGCACGATAGTCAATGTTATGCTGATTGGCATAGTCAAGAAGTCTTAAAATGAAAGATGGTACACACATCAAAGTGTCGGGCTTTAGCCTTCTGATTGTGTCCCACTGTAATTCTGGTACACCGTTCCCTACTCTAATTATTGATGCTCCAAGTTCTCTTATACCAAGAAAGTATGCGAGTCCAGCCATAAAACGCTTGTCGATCGTTGTCATTAGCTGCACGATATTTCCTGGCTTAACACCAGCCGTAAGAAAAGATTTTTTTTCGTTATAAGCAAGTCGTTGAAGGTCGTTTTCTGTGCAACAAAAAGTAACCGGATCACCCAGAGTTCCTGACGTTGTAACATAGTCTATTACTTTATTCAGTGGAACACAGATAAATTCATTGTTGTGTTTCTGCAGGTCACTTTTTGTTGTAAACGGTATGCGGGTAAGATCTGATATTGATTTTATCGATGATGGGTCGATGCCATTATCGTTAAACATTTTTCGATACCAAGGTGATTTCTTTGCCAGATATTCAATTGCAGAGACAAGACGCTGTTCTTGAAAGCGGGCAATATTGTCGGTTGTATCAAACTCGACATCTCGTATCGAAGAGTTATTATTCATGATTAATTGAAGCTGGTTTTAAGTGCTTCTATTTGGTCGTTATTCAATTTAGTATATTTCAAGTTGGGAGATGGGGCTTTGAAGTTAACTTCGAAGAATTCCTCATCATAGAATGATAGTTTGGAATTTGTGTCGGGAGTACATTCGATATATCTTATCTCGTTTATATCAAATCCCTTTGTCTCACAAATTTGTTGAGCTAACGATTCTCCTGCATATGTTACCGAAGTACCGGGATTGTCTTGGTATAATTCTGTTACAATGATGACCGGTTGGTTATCTATATGACGAATTTTAAGGCCACAGCGAGAGGGCATGTCCCATTGACCTTTGAATTCAAATATCTCATCGAAGTATTTTTCTGATACTTTCATAATTATTTACCTGTCGGTTTATAATTTGTAATCTTGATATTATAGATGAACTATTTTTTTATATTGCGCACTACGTCTCGTCCAAATGATTTGTTGGCGAGTCGTCGGTCGCGTGGACGGTATGTGCCTTCTTCCATTTCTCTTAGGGCAACATTGCAGAATAACCGGAACATTTTTTGCTCCTGACTCTCATCAGCATAAAATGATTTCCAAGCATAGTCATATAGTTCCTGTAACTTTTCGGGACTCATGTGTTTGGGCTGAAATACTACTTGACCTGCGTTGTAATGATCCCAGTCAAAGTCAAATATTCGACCTTGGCGCAGTAGATCATCGTAGCCTTTTGTGTGAGGGAATGGTGTCATTACTGTGAATTCGGCAAGATCAAGATCAATTTCTCCAAGGAAATCGATAAGTCGTTTTATATCGTCTTCTGTTTGGTTGTCGAGTCCCAGAAGAATGGTCCCCTCAACACCGATACCATTGTCATGGTATCGTTTTATACGTTCTTTAATGTAATCGCTGGTGTCGTATACGGCTTGGTAAACATACCAAGCGCCTGCTTTACCTGCAAGATCAAGTATTTCGGGATCATCTTCAATGGTGTGACTAATCCATTTTTTCTTTAATGGAGCAATGGCTCGAAACAGTTCTTTTTCCCATTCTTTGTTTTGGGCAAGAGAATTATCGACAATAAACAGGCGGTTATTGTCGATACCGGCCATATCTTCCACTACTTTATCTATAGGTCTTGGACGAAAGATTCGACCTCCAAGATAAGATACGGCACATGGGTAACAGCTGAACCGGCAGCCGCGACTGGCATGAAACAGGTCGACCATTTGTACGCCCTTATGATTGTAAAGATGCCTTTTATAGAGGTCACGTCGACATGGCCCAACCAATTCTATAGGTGGTTGCTGCCCCATGTAGTTATATATTTTTTTTAGCTTTCCTTCTTTCCAATCTTGAAGTACTTGTTCCATTCGTCCCTCCGATTCACCAAGAAATACTGAGTCAACGTGGTTAATGGTATCTTCAGCATGAAGCATCGTAGAAATTCCTCCAGCCATTACTTTGATGCCTCGTCGACGATATTCTTCGGCAATTGCCCAGCCTCGTTTAACCTGGGTTGATAACATCATTGAGATGGCTACAATGTCACATGGATCATCAAAGTTTATATCTTCGACATTTTCATCTACAAAGTCTATGTCGACCCATTGTGGTAAAGTTGCAGCAAAGGCCACAGGTCCATGAGGTGGCAAGTTAAATGTAGTCTGGCCGCGCAACTTCTGCCAACGTGGGTATATAAGCTTCAATTTGATTGTTTCCATAGAGTATAATTCTGTTTCGAACAAAGTTACCACTAACTAAACTATTCTGCAAGTTTAGTGGTATAAAATGATTTAATTTTAGAAAATATCTTTTCAATTGGCAAAAACTCAGAACAAGTTATGACAGCTCCTACTATGACACCCAGAATACCGTGGGAATTTATATTTTGGCCAGAAAGGAATAAATTCGGAATACGCGTTGCATGTGTCACACGTCCGGCTGCTCCCAAGTTTATATCCTTGGCGATGCCATACATTCCTCCTCCCTCAACACCTGTATAGTCTCTATAAGTGAGAGGGGTTGATGTATAATATGTTTCTAAGGTATCGGTAAACCCAGGATGGCGTTTTTCAATCAATTTGATTAGTCGCTGAGCGCGCTCTTGTTTAAACTGTTCGTAATCAGCGCCACGTTTCATTGGTTCAGTGCCTTCCCATTGTTTTACTTCTTCGTAGTGCATATATGAAAGTACGACTCCGGTAATTGCGGTATTGGTGGCAGGGTCGCGACTGAAGTGCATATATAAATAACCTAATGGCCAATTGGCCGATGTATATTTATCACATTCCCATGGATCACCTTCTGGATACTCATATCTATTTGATTTAGAATAAGGTACTGTACCCGGCTTGAACTTGATATATAGGCTGAAGGCTCCGAGTGAATTAGGCAATTCTTTGATACGCCTTCGATAGGCTGGTCTTAGAAGTTTGGTGTCGGGCAACCATTCAATAGTTCGTGCCGGGTGTGCGGTAGAGATTATGTAATCGGTTTCAAAAACAGAGCCATCGGCTGTTTCCACTTTACGAGCTATTGTATTGTCACATGTTATGTGGGAGACTTGTTTGCCAACGTATAGC
>CANOKG010000144.1 GCA_947566655.1 uncultured Muribaculaceae bacterium
GTAGGGGACGTAATGGTTATCACTGATCATATAAACTTATTCCCTGAAAACCCACTGCGCGGAAAGAACTACAATGAACTTGGCCCACGCTTTCCTGCGATGACAGAACCTTATGACAAAAAATATATAGAAATGGCTGATGCCATTGCAAGAGACAAAAATATTCGTCTAATGCATGGTGTATATGTAGGCACCCCAGGTCCCACATTTGAGACACCAGCCGAGTATGAATACTTCAGAATTATAGGTGGTGATGCAGTCGGTATGTCAACTGTACCAGAAGTTATAGTAGCTAAACACGCTGACATGAAAGTATTTGGAGTATCAGTTATCACTGATCTTGGTGGTAAAGATATTACAGAGGTACCATCACACGAAGAAGTTCAAAAAGCAGCGATTGTTGCACAACCTAAAGTTGTGGAAATAATAAAAGAGATGGTCGCTCATCTTTAATTATTATCTAAGAGTGTGTTTGAATTTAACACACAAAAAATAATTATATTAAAGAAAGAGTGATTATATGAATGAATATGTTTCGCATTAATCTTGAGCCCAATTTTGGCTATTTTTCTAACGTGCATCGGTCGTGTAGCTCGCTACACTCCCTCTTTACGTTAAAAAAATATCTCAAAATTGACTCTCAATCTTAATACGAGTTAATTTCAAACACACTCTAAGAAACTGTTTAAAATTTATTCAGTCTTGTCTTTGAATGTCTTTTAAATCTCAAATCCAACGACAAATAAATTTAAACAGTTTCTAAGGTTAGGAAATTTAAAATTTTCTAACCTTAAAATTAATATACCAAAATGGAAACAAAAGCAACTGAGATATCTACCATAGGTGAATTTGGATTAATCGACAGATTGACAAAAGACATCGAGCTAAAAAACGTTTCATCTCAAAAAGGTGTAGGGGATGATTGCGCTGTTATGCATTACCCCGACAACGAGGTACTTGTAAGTACCGATTTACTTTTGGAAGGAGTACACTTTGACTTGACTTATATGCCGCTTAAACACTTAGGTTACAAGGCTGCAATTGTGAATTTCTCTGACGTATATGCAATGAATGGCAAACCGCGTCAAATCACAGTGTCACTCGGTATCTCAAAGAGATTTACAGTAGAGCATATTGACCAGCTATATAGCGGGATAAAATTGGCGTGTGATATATATGGTGTCGATTTAGTTGGCGGAGATACAACAGCATCCCGTCAAGGATTAGTCATAAGTATAACCTGCATAGGCGAAGCATCAAAGAATAAAATTGTTTATCGCAATGGCGCTAAAGATACTGATTTAATTTGTGTATCGGGAGATTTAGGAGCTGCCTATATGGGATTACAACTTCTTGAACGCGAGAAAGTCGCATCGGCAGGGAAGCCCGACTTTATCCCGGAATTCGGTGGTAAAGAGTACATTATCGAACGTCAGCTAAAGCCTGAAGCACGCAAAGATATAATCGAAGAACTTGACAAGGCCGGTATTGTTCCTACATCGATGATGGATATTTCTGATGGACTTTCATCAGAGCTTTTACACATTTGCCACCAAAGTCATACGGGTTGTAGAATCTACGAGGATAGAATTCCCATAGATTACCAAACTGCAATAATGGCCGAGGAACTAAATATGAACTTAGTTACAGCCGCGATGAACGGTGGAGAAGATTATGAATTATTATTTACAGTGCCACTTCATTTTCACGATGTGGTAAAAAATCTGTCTGGCATTAAAATAATTGGCCACATGACTAAGGAAGATTTAGGGTGTGCCATGATAACGCGCGATGGTGATTCAGAGATTCAAATTAAGGCTCAAGGTTGGAACCACATGTCCTAATGAATCTAACCATACTTAAAGATGCATCCTGATGCAAAAGCAAACTGCACCACAGAAGTTGTATAAAAACTTCTGTGGTGCAGTTTACTTGTTAGGCTACCTATAATAAATTAAAGTATCGTGATTATATAAAATCGTGATATCAATCTATATAGCGACATGTTAGATCTCCATAGGCATCTATTCTGCGATCACGCAAGAAAGGCCACCAGCGTCTAACGTTTTCGCTGCGGTCAAGATCAATTTCTACTACTTTTAAATCCTCTGCATCATCGGGAGCTACATATAGTAGTTCTCCTTGAGGTCCGGCAACAAAGCTATGACCCCAAAATTGAATACCATTTGTTTGATTACTTGGATCAACCTCATGCCCGGTGCGATTAACAGTAATTACCGGGATTCCATTAGCCACAGCATGACCTCGCTGAACAGTGACCCATGCGTCTTGCTGTCGAAGTTTCTCATCAAGTGAATCGGTCGATTCCCATCCAATGGCAGTAGGGTATATAAGTAATTCCGCTCCATTTAGAGCCATAAGCCGTGCAGCCTCGGGATACCATTGATCCCAACAAACCAATAGCCCAAGTTTTCCAATGGAAGTGTCGATTGGCTTAAAGCCCAAATCGCCAGGGGCAAAATAGAACTTTTCATAATACGCCGGATCATCGGGTATATGCATTTTACGATAACATCCTGCAATGGTTCCGTCTTTCTCAATAACAATGGCTGTATTATGATAAAGGCCAGCCGTACGTCGCTCAAAAACAGATACAACAATAACGACACCTTCTTGACGAGCTACATCAATATAATCTTTTAAATTATCCTGAGTCAAATCGATAGCTAAGTCACAAAGGTCAGGATTTTCTGTTTGACAAAAGTACAAAGAATCGTGTAATTCACGGTTTACTATAAGTTGAGCTCCCTGTGATGAAAGGAACCTGATAGCTTCAATTATACGTTGACGATTCTCTGTTATATTTGAAGAATTCGATTGCTGGATAATTCCTACTTTAATTTTACGCTGTTCCATTAATATTTATCTTAGAGAATGTTTGAATATAACACACAGAAAATAGGTCCATTAAAGAATGAGTAATTATATGAATATGCTTCGCATTATGATTGAGAGTTAAATTCAAACATACTCTTAGAAAGAACTCCAAAAGGTACTTGCATAGTCATACAATGCAATGAACCATGCTGTTGTATCAATGTAGTACAATCAATAGTTTTGACTTTACGATCGGGGAAAATTGACTGCATGATCAATTGTGCGAGTTGGTCTTTATGAGGTTGTCGATAGGATGGCAACAGAATCGAATGAGGCGTTATCAAGAAATTGGCATAAGTAGCCGGTAACCTTTTTCCTTCCTGATCATAAACAGGAGAGGGTAGTGGAAGTGCTATTAGATTATAGCATAATCCTGAGGATTGACGAAGACTTCTCAATTCTTTCTCCATGAGCGATAATTGAGTAAAATGTTCATCATCCGGATCATCACACTTTACATATACGATTATGTCGGAAGAGACTAAACGCGCCAAAGTATCTATATGACTGTCGGTATCATCACCTGCTAAGTATCCGTGATCTAACCATAAAATTCTATCCGATCCCAAAGCATTATTCAGATAACATTCAATTTCATTTTTTGATAATTGTCCGTTACGATTCGGAGAGAGCAAACATTGGCTGGTTGTTAAAATACTACCAAGCCCATCACTTTCTATCGATCCACCTTCTAAAACAAAGCCTAAGTGATTATCAACACGTCCCGTTAATACACCGTTTTTAACAAGGTTTGAAGTAATTAGATTATCTTTATCTGCGGCAAACTTTAGGCCCCAACCGTTAAATTTAAAATCCATTAAAACAGGTTGGTTATCACCATCCAGACAAGTTATAACTCCATAATCTCGTGCCCAAGTGTCATTGGTATGTACATTGCAATATAATAAATATCGGGAATCAAGATTAGCTAACCTACTGATAGGCTCATTAATATCGGGAGCAATAACAACGACTTTAATTCTATCTTCAACAAGTGATTCTATTATCTCGATTACAGTAAGCTGAACATCTTCAAGAATATACGCCCAATCTGTATCTACATGTGGCCATCCAATAATAACAGCCTCATAGTCTTCCCACTCGGCAGGCAATCTGTTACGTGTATAGTTCATCAGTTATTCTTGTTCGTCATAGTCACGGAGTTGATTCCAAATATCATCTTGCGACTCCATATATTGTTCGCAAAATTCTCTGAAGCCTCTGCGCTCGGTCGTTCCTTCTTGTTGACACCATTCTGAGTATGCTTCTTTCAGCTGACAATCATCATGGAGCATTCGTTTAAACTCAGCCTCAGCTATATCTAAGCTTTTGCTTTGTTCAATAAGTTCGGTAAAAAAATCAACTATATCTTTCATGTATATACATTCAATTGAATCGTTATGCACGCAAATATATAAACATTATTTATTTTACACAATATAGCCAAATCTTAATTATTTCGAAATCCAACAAAAGTTAAGCGTATTTTACAACTATCTTTCAATAATTAACAGGACAAAACCACCCAATTAACATTAATTCACCCCATAGTGCATATATTTAGCACATATACGGTTATAAATTTGCATTGTAAACAATTAAAACAACAGAGCCATGAGTAAAACTATTGTAATCAGTGACGATGTAATAAACACAATCAATTCACTAAATGAGGAAGACCGTATCGTAATGTCAGCAGCGATAGCAGGCGAACTAATATGTGGCAAGTCTATAGAGCAAAACCTTAATTCGATGCAACGGATTATATTCTCTATAATCAGGAATTCTGTAAATCGTTCAACAGCCGCATACGCAGAAGAAATGCGAGCTGCTACTGCATAGATAATATATCGACAAGCCCCGTCAATAAAACAACTTGACGGGGCTTGAACAATAAAATCACTTAATCAAAGCAAAGAATAAGACCGTTGAATGAACTGAGCCAATTCTTTTCCTTTTAAAAGGCCATTGCCAAGCAAAGCCAAGTCGATTAGCTGTTTGACGATGGGAACTGATAGACCATACTCATTTACAATATCTTGCTTTTTGCTTCGAGAAACTTTTACTTCATTTTCTAATTCATCAAGCGTCGATTGCTGTTCATCGGTAGGTTTACTATCTTTTATTTCATTTTTTAGTTGTTCGATCTTATTATTACAATCAGTTACCTCTTTTTCCAAGGGTTCAATTTTCAATGCTATTGAAGAATCAGCATTAGAAATAATATCTTTAATCAGCTTATGTTCGGTATTTACAACCACATTGAAACTATCTGGTAGTTCTCCATAGAAGTTCATACCCGGTTGCATAGCAGCCATCTCCTTCATTCGACGCATATACTCATTCTGAGTAATCTCTATAGGATCGGACAATTCACCTAAAGCTTCAAATGAAACGAGAAATTGAGAATCCTTCTCAACTGGTAGTTGTCCTTGGAAAAGCAGAGTCAAGATATCACGCTGAGTCGACGATATATCGGCAGTTTTTCTATCATCCTTCGGAATAAGATTTTCAATTATATCGCTATCCACACGTACGAAACGAGATTGTTTCGATGTTTGTTCAAGGAGTCCGACAAAGTGACTGTCAAGTTGGCCATCCATAACCAGAACACTGTATCCCTTATTGTTGGCTTTTTCAATATACTTATATTGGGCAACAGGATCTGTTGTATATAGATACACTACATTTGAATCTTTATCGGTTTGGTTCGGTTCAATCAAAGTACGGTATTCTTCAAGAGTAAAGTATTTTCCTTCAGTATCTTTAAGTAAAACAAATTTTGTAGCTGCATCCTTAAATTTTTCATCGGTAAGCATGCCATATTCAATAAAAATCTTAATATCATCCCATTTGGATTCATATTCGGTACGATCATTCTTAAATATACTATCCAAGCGAGAGGCTACCTTCTTTGTTATATAACCCGAAATTTTTTTAACAGCACTATCACTCTGAAGATATGAACGAGATACGTTCAAAGGAATATCGGGGGAATCAATTACACCTTGAAGAAGCATCATGAATTCAGGCACAACTCCTTCAACCGAATCAGTTACAAACACTTGATTACAGTACAATTGAATTCTATTTTTTGTAATCTCAAAATTATTC
>CANOKG010000145.1 GCA_947566655.1 uncultured Muribaculaceae bacterium
AGCATCTGCCTTACAAGCAGAGGGTCGGGGGTTCGAATCCCTCAACGCCCACCAAGCCACATCCAACAAAGATGTGGCTTTCTTTTTTCCAAAATTTTAATTATATTTGCAAAAAATAAGGGGGGCAATGTAAAAACGGGGCAATGTGTGCGCCTGTAAAAAACCTGTGTTTATGGCGCATAGTAAAAACGCCCTTATCACTAACCGCCAAATTTTCAGTTGCTTAATCTTCACCAAACTCACGTTATTTAACTAAGTCTAAAAAATTTAACGCCATGAGAAAATTAATTTTTCTATTAATTCTTTCGTTCTTCTGCTCATTCGCATCATCGGCCAACAGTGATGAGATATCGCAAATACAAGTGAAAATCGATAGCCTTGAAGACATAGTGACAAAATTGAATGACAAAATAGTCAGTCTAAATCAGCGAATAATTTACCAGGACCTCTTTACCGAAATAAATATAATTCGTTCAGACACTAAATTTTTAACACAACAATTAAAAAACACCCGCACAGACATCATAATATTCGAAACAAATAAATTTCCAAAGAAAAAATACAAGCCCACAGCCACAGAAACCATTCAACTATACAAAGATGCGATAGACCTAAACAACAAAGCGATTGAGAATTGGAAGAATAAACTTGATCTATTTATTAGTCTCGGCTTAATAGATCAAGAAAATGCCGACTTATTAGAAAACAGATACACAGCCGTATTGGCAGAACGAATAATTTTAACGGCCAACTTAAACAAAGCCGAAAATATGATCAACAATTGACTGCAGTTAAAAGCAACTCTATAATCAATTTTAGATTTCATATAAACCGTTTTGTGCTGATGTTAACGCCAACATTTACTAATAATAATCTGCATCAATATCTATATCAATTCTTCCAAAGCCCATATTATCACAACTATTGTCGTTCTATTACAAAGAAATCGGGACAGGCATTCTACAACCTATCCCGACAAAAGTTAAAACAATGTCCTGTTCCTATTCCGCCAATCAAAGAGACACCTCGTATATTGGAAAAACTGAATCAGTCCCTTGTAGAGTTATCCAAATAGTTCCGAATGTGAGCCGAGACGGATAAGATCTATTTGGTCGGTATCGGGGTCAAACCATATTAGCAAGAAGTCACCCTCGATATGACATTCCATATATCCGGCATAGTTGCCCGTCAGCATATGGGGCGTATTCTTTGCCGGAATCGGAATCTAGTTTTTGAGTTTATCTACAATATCTTGAAGGACCTTCAGTTTGCGGGGATTGTTAATAATACGTTTTACGTCTTTCTTGTATTGGGTTGACGGTTTCAGTTTCTTCATAATCCCATCGATTTAACCATCGCCTCCACCGACGATGTGTCTATCTCCGGCACATCACGCAGTGCTCCGCTCTCCGCTTCTTTCATAGCGGCAAGAGTTACTTCATTTGGTTCATTATAGGCGGCATCCAACAACAATGTTTCCACAAAATTGTTAAGACTGCGATTCTGACGCTTTGCCATAAGTTTCAGTCTGTCAATCAAATCAACCGATAAACGAAAACTCTGATTTTTCTTTGTCAATGCTATATCCATAGTTCTAATCTTTTAGGCTGCAAATATATTGCAAATGTATTACAATAACAACATTTTCGCCCACAAAGTTGTGGTCGTATCAAGTATTATGAGCAGATAGGCTCTGAGAGTGTAGATATAGATGAGGAAATTCCATGGATAGTACCATCTAATTGGTCTTGGTGTCGGCTTGGGGAAATAGCCGAAATGTCTATGGACAAAACTCCACCACGAGGAGAACAAAAATTTTGGAGCAATGGCGTTTATCCATGGGGTTCTATCGCAGACCTCAGGGATGGCGAAGTCATTACAACAACTAAAGAGAAAGTTTCAGAAGAAGCATACCATTTTGTCTTTTCTGAGAATATATCTCATGCAGGGAATATTGTAATGAGTTTCAAACTCACTATTGGCAAAATCTCTATATTGGGTATTGATGCCTTTCACAATGAGGCAATTGTAACAATAAGTCCTTATCACAAGAGCAATATTTTCAAGAATTATCTTATTAGAGTACTTCCATATCTTTCACAACTTGGTAATTCTAAGGACGCGATAAAAGGTAAAACACTTAACTCAAAGAGTTTATACAATATATGGATACCTTTGCCACCTCACAGTGAAATGTTATGCTTTTGATTTATAGTTATCCGGGATTGAACATGTTCTTTTTTGCCCCGTTGAAAATCTCGCTTGGCAAAAGAAAGTGTTATAGTTTCAGGTGTATTGGGCTGTCCATTTAGGTGCTTACTGAGGTGTATTTTTCCGTTGGTTGATTGTCATGATCTGCCGCTTCTGTAACACCTTTCCTAAATACTCCGACTCTATTTTTTGATTTGAGAATTGATGTACTCAATCATTTTATTGGCGCCGGCACAACCGAGAACATATTTATCGCCATTTTTCATTCTCACAATAAAGCAATCTGACGCCTTACCATAGAATGCATAGTAACGGCCTACATCACCCTCTTTAAATATACCCCAATAGCCCATAAAACCACCTGAAGCAAAAATTCTGACTGCTCCCATAGTAGGTTGGAACGGCTTCACGCTTTCAACATCGTGCATCGGTATCCTACGCTTTCTTATAACACATCCCATTATAATATTTTGCGGGGTAGCTTCAATATAGGAAGGTCCGCACAACAATGCCACAATCAACAATAGAATGTAGCATGGCAACAAGATAAAAAATGTGCTTTTAACATGTACGGTAGCAATACAACCAACGAATAAAAGTAAAATGACACACACTGTCAATATCGTTGAATAACGGCTATAATTAATTTTAGATTTCATATGAGTCTATATATTTTACTGATATACATAAATTATAGATATAACACCTACTGAGAGTGTATTAAAAAATAGTTACATTAAAGAAAGAGTGATTATATGTCAAAGTCATATATACTCTATAACCACACTTAGAAATTCGGAGTGTATTATTTTTTGATTCAAACGACAGTGGCGTTGGCAACCCCATTCATAATCCTAACAAGGCATCAATCTGTCTTAAATCCTCCTCCGAAAATACATCATAATCTATAGCCGCAAGATTATCATCAAGCTGAGCTGTTGAACTCACTCCGGCTATTACTGATGTAACATACTTTTTAGCCAAGATCCACGACAGCGACATTTGAGCCAACGACTGGCCCCTATTTGCAGCAATTTTATTTAACATTCGCGCCCTGATTAACCAATCCTCAGTAATATCTGATTCATGCAAGAAAGCTCCTTCACGATGAACTCTTGAGTCTTGTGGGATACCATTGAGATACCGGTTTGTCAGCAACCCTTGTGCAAGTGGGGAAAATGCAATAAAACCCAATTGACATCTATTTAACAATTCAATATGTTTTTCCTCCGGTTTTCGACACACCATATTGTATCGATCTTGATAGATTAAACAATGAACATGCTGTTCCTCCATCATTCTACACGCTTCAGCAGCTTTCTCCACAGGATATTTCGACAATCCCACATATAAAGCTTTGCCTTGTTTTACTATATCGACAAGCGCCTGTACTGTCTCCTCCAATGGCGTCTCAGGACAATAGCGGTGGCTGTAAAAAATATCGAAATACTCCACCCCCACGCGTTTGAGACTCTGATTAATACTTGCCATCATGTATTTACGCGAGCCTCCATCACCATAAGGCCCGTCCCACATCTTATGACCGGCCTTTGATGAAATAATAATCTCATCACGGTGAACACCAAGGCCATTCTTTAGTATTTTTCCAAAATTCGTCTCCGCGCTTCCCGGAGGTGGCCCATAATTATTGGCAAGATCAAAATGAGTCACTCCCTTATCAAAAGCGGTCCTTACAATTCTTTCTACTGTATCAAACTCAGCCGATTCACCAAAATTGTGCCAAAGGCCGAGGGAGATTACAGGAAGTTGCAGGCCACTTTTGCCACAAAATCTATATTTCATGTCTTATTCTTATACTGTTTATTATGCGGTGCAAATATAATTCTATGTACTTTGCATCAGAATGTGTGTTGGATTCAAGACTCTTTATATCAAGCTCTTGTTACCTAAAATGCAAATATACGTATAAACAACCAATACACACAAAAAACTCACCCAAAAGTTGCTTCATTGACCAACTTTTGAGTGAAATTTGAGTAGAATTTACATAGTCACAACCGTTAACGGCAACTATCATAATTTTTCCTTTGCTTTTTCATAGGTTTTCTTTGAAAAACTACCTACTTTTTTCGCAGCCTTTACCGTGCCATCCTTCACTTCATCAAACGATGACACCGTACCATCAGCCACTTTCTTACTTATCTTTTTAACGCCGTTCTTTGTGCTATCATAGGCCTTCTCTGTACCATTGACAATTTTACCGGCCGACTTTTTTGTTCCGCACTTAGCCTTGTCATAAGCCGTCACAGTGCCATTGGCAATAGTGTCACCGGCTTGCTCGACTTCATTCCGAGTCTTGTCATAGGCCTTTTTCAGCCCCGATTTTACTTTTTGACAGGTTGACACAGCCGAATCAGACTTCTCAGGTGTCACATCAGGCGTCTCGGCCTGCATGTAGCCGAGCGATACCAACGCAACGGCTATAGTTAAAACGATTTTTTTCATAGTCTATAAAGGTTTTGCATAATTTGTATAAGGAGTAACGCCGGGTTCCAACAAAAAGTTGAACACCCGGCGTCATTATAACATCTGTTTACTTATAGTGTGTTTTAAAACCCACACCATCTACACCAAGAATGTAACTTTTAGCGTAGTCATAACAGGGCTGATATGATTTTTTGCTCTATCTCTTTAGGCGTAATAGCATAGACAGGATTCAACGATTCGAAATTTCTGTCCTCAATAAATCGATCAGAACGTGTTAACATCGCAATCAGATTCTTTGACTTCAACCTGTGACCGGAATATTTCAAGGCAAGACTCATCATTTCGTTCAAGTCCTCGCCAGCTTCAAGCAATGAATATATGTCATAGTAATCCCGATATTGACTTCTACGCAGCATAACTTCCATTTTCATCGCACCAATGGATGTTTTGTCGGCAAGAACAATATTGTTCAGACAAGCCACAGGTTCTTTAACTGGTGAATAATTGGGATTGGCATAAAACGACAATTTCACACCATTCACGATAAACTCAACGTGGTCAATATCGAGAATATCGCATTTTTCAACAACACCAACAGTCTCAAGTTCTCTATTAATCTGAGGCCAGTCAACTTCGCGCTTCTCTATGCGACTCTTCCGCCACGACATAAAATCCAGATCCTCACTTTGACGTGTCCCCAACTGAAGAGACAAAGCTGTTCCTCCAACCAGAAGATATGGTTTTATACATTCCAATCGGGAGATTGGCTCAAATATTGAAGCTGTATGTGGAGCAAGACCTTTCATATTAGCTGAACATTGAATTTATATGCCGCGTCTGAAGCGACTTCAGATAGGCATCGGGATTCTTTGCTTTGAAATAGTACCAGGCGAAGAAACGATTGAGCGTGTATAAATACTCCCCTTCAGGAACCAACAAACGTCTCCAAGCACCTTTTATCTTCTTGAACGAAAAAATCAGGAAAAGCTGTTTTATCTCATCAAGGTCGAGATAGCGCATGGTCAGAGCTATCAACTGGTCATCGGTTATGCTTTCAAGCGTGACTGACTCGAGCGCATACGACCAAAACGCACTCTCCTCCTTAAGTTGTCGAAGAAGATCACCTTTAATCTCGTTAACCATATCTTTTCCTTTACAATCCATTTCACAAAAATACAAAAAATTCCTATAGATATAACACCAACGTTTAAAAACGCTCCGATTTAAGAACATGTTTGAATTTAACTCGTATTAAGAGCCTGTCTGGTTTTAACACACTAAAATGATTATATTATCGAATGAAGGATTT
>CANOKG010000146.1 GCA_947566655.1 uncultured Muribaculaceae bacterium
GGTCAAGGTGACGCACGATCTGGGGGTGTTCCCAACCGAGTTCTTTAGCATATGCAACAGCACCCTGGGCCATGTAGCGGAGGAGTGTGGCGTTGGCATAGTTACGAGCGCCCTTTGAAACCTGAAGGATAACGGGTGAACGATCTTCAGCGGCAGCCTTGATGATGGCCTGGAGCTGCTCCATGTTATTGAAGTTGAAAGCGGGGATAGCGTAGCCACCCTTGATAGCCTTGGCAAACATCTCGCGGGTGTTTACAAGACCAAGTTCTTTATAACTTACCATTTTTACAGTTAAGTTTTTAGGTGAATAATTAATTATTTCGGTTTAATCGGTGCAAAGATAGTAATTTTATATAAATTCAGCTTGATATTTTTGGTTAATTTTTCACACTTACAAGCACTTCACTCTCTGATAACAAGCTGCTATTATTCTTATTGATTGGATGTGTTTGAATTCTTAAGGTGGACATAGGAGTGGACACAACCTACGAGGAGCGCGCCACCAACTATATTGCCGAGCGTGGCGGGGATGATGTTACACCATATTGCGGTCCAGTAGTCTATGTCGGCTCCTTCCATCATGGCTGCGGGCAGGTAAAACATGTTTGCTATCGAGTGTTCATAACCCAAAGCTACGAATGCCATTACAGGGAGCCAGCAACCAAGCGACTTTTCCAGAAGGGTTTTGCCCGATAGTGCGAGCCACACGGCAAGGCACACACACCAGTTGGCTCCGATCCCTTTTAAGAATACGGTAATCCAGGGCATAGATACTTTGGCGTTGCCGATGGCTACGATTGAATCGTGGTAGGGGGCTGAGGCTGTTAGTCTGACGCTGTATACCAATCCCCAGGTGAACAGTATGGCTCCAATGAAGTTACCGATGTAGACGAGGCTCCAGTTGGTTAAAATATCACACCATCCAGCTTTTCGTTTCATGTAGGCCGGAATAAGGAGTGCGTTGTTGCCGGTAAAAAGTTCTGCACCGAGAGTTACCACCAATATTAGTCCGATAGGGAACATGCAACCGCTAAGTAATTTTTGCATAGCGGGGTTTCCAGCTGTTATCTCGGGGAATCCATACCCTACGATAAATGACAGAATGCCACCGAAGGCGATGAATGCTCCAGCCATGATGGCTTGTAGGATGAGGCGTGGTTTGTTGGAACGTGTTGTCTCGATTTTAGCCAGGCCGGCTTGCATGGAGGCGTTGGCAATTTCGTCGGGAGTATTTATTTTCATGAGTTGTTTTGTTTACCACAACAAAGGTACGAATTTTTGACTACACTCTGAGAGTATGTTTGAATTTAACACACAAAAAATAGTTATATTAAGAAAGAGTGATTGTATGGATATGTTTCGCATTAATCTTGAGGCCAATTTTGGCTATTTTTCTACCGTGCATCGGTCGTGTAGCTCGCTACACTCCCTCTTTACGTTAAAAAAATATCTCAAAATTGACTCTCAATCTTAATACGAGTTAATTTCAAACACACTCTGAAATTTTGAGCGCTGGGGATGAAAATGAGACAACGCCCCACTGAGAGTGTCAGCGAGGCGTTGTGGTTGTATCAATTATTTGTTTTTTTTATTTTCGAGCACTGATTTTTTCGAGTTGGCTGTCGACTGCTTCGAGAGCCAGTGTGGCAGCTTCCTCAAAAGTATCGGCTATCTTGGTCGCTGTATATTCTCCTCGATGAGGTACAATGGCTTTTACACGAACTTCTTTATTTTGTTGGGTCTGGGGTTTTACAAGTGTGAGGGTGAAGTCGAGGTAGTCGAGGGTGGGGTAGCGACGGGCGAGCCGGTCGGCCTTAGTGTTGATGTAGTCGACGAGTTGTTGTGATGCATCGAAATGGATGTCTTGAATTCTAACTTCCATGGTGTCCTCCTTTTTTTTGTGCACGGGGGTGTGCAAGTTGATAATTCTGTTTAAGTTCTCTATAGGTCAAATGTGTATAGACCTGTGTGGTTCGTAGTGTAGTGTGTCCTAAAAGCTGTTGAACGGCGGTTATTTCGGCTCCGTTGTTGAGTAAGTCGGTCGCGCAGCTGTGCCGAAGAACATGGGGGCTTAGCACGGGGGTGTGAACTTGCCCTAAAAGAGTGTTGCGCACAATGCGTTCTACCATCATTGGATATAGAGGCAATCCACCGGGCCTTACGAAGAAACATTCGGGAGTAGCTATGGTTTCCTGTTTTCTCAACTCGCGGTATAAGTCAATTATCTCTTTGAGTTCATCGCCAAATGGGACAATTCTCTCTTTATTACGTTTACCTGATACTTTTAGTTCACAGCGTGAGGTGTCGACGTTGATATCTTTGAGATCTATTATCTCGGCGCGCCTTATGCCGGTGGTGTACAGCATGAGCAATAGCAGGCGGTCGCGGGTGTCAATAAATGAGTGATGATCAAAGCCGCTGTCAAAGAGTTGGCGTGTTTCGAGCGGACGAATGAATGTGGGAAGAGGTTTGCCAGGCTTGGCGAGTATGAGATCTGATGCGGGGTTGTGGTTGATTAATCCTTGACGCATCAGGTATTTGTAGAATGATCTGAGCGCTGTTGCCTTGCGGCGAAGGGTTCGTGCCGAGCATTTTTCGTCGGCGCTGAGGTGCAGGATCCATTGCCGAATATCGGATATGGTGATATCGAGCGGATTAAATTCGTTGTTTTTGCCGTTGGTAGCCCAATCTTGCCACTGTTCAAGGTCGGTTTTGTAAGACAAAACGGTGTGGGCCGAATAGTTCAGCTCACACCGTATATATGTCAAAAAATCGTCTATTAGCATAGCGTGTATTTTTACGCTATGCAAGTTAGACTTTTATTATGAAATGTGCAAATAATTTAGGGGAAAATCACCTCCTCTCAGGAAAATGCATTTGCTTTGCCGGGAAATTATTCCTCGACGCTACGAAGCTTTTGAACGTAAACGGCCTTCATCATTTTCTTGCGGTTAACAACCGAAGGCTTTTCAAAAGCCTGGCGGCCACGCAGTTCTTTAACAATACCGGTCTTTTCAAATTTACGTTTGAATTTCTTGAGGGCCTTTTCGATGTTTTCGCCTTCTTTTACTTGTACGATGATCATTGTTTTTTTGTTACTTAATGTTAAATTACTACTTGTTTAAATTGCGGGGCAAAGGTAGCTAAAATTTTTTGAATATCGAAACATTGATGCTAAAAATTCGAAAATTCGCTAAATTTTAGGGTTTTGGATGTCATCGGAAAGTGGCTCGTCATACCACTTTGAATACATCAGGTAGTTGCGGGCGATTTTCTGGTTCATCTCACGTGCTTTTTCTGGTTCTACCATTTTTATGAACTTCGCGGGAGCTCCACCCCAAAGTTCGTTAGGGCCGATTACGGTTCGGGAAAGTACTACCGACCCTGCGGCTACGAGGGCACCTTCGCCCACGATGGCATCGTCCATTACAATGGCTCCCATGCCTATCAGTGCGAGGTCGTGGATTTTGGCTCCGTGTATAGTTACATTGTGTCCTATGGATACATCGTTGCCAATCTCAATAGTCGATTTTTGATACAGTGTATGGAGAACTGTGCCGTCTTGAATGTTTACACGGTCGCCGATGGTTATGGTGTTGACGTCACCGCGTAGCACGGTGTTGAACCAGATGCTGCACTCGTTGCCGATGGTTACATCGCCAATTATTGTTGCGTTTGTGGCCAGGAAGCAGTCTTTGCCTATTTTGGGCGTAGTGCCACGAAGTGGAATTATTAGAGCCATTTATATTAGCTTTTTGTGGTTTATTTATAGATGGGAGCTGTTGCTTTTTTCAGCCATTGGGTCTCTTCGTCATTGAGGTGTGGAGAAAGTGTCGAGAATACTCGGTTGTGATAATTGTTGAGCCATGTCAATTCAGCCTCGTTGAGTAGTGAGGGGTCAATGAGCTTACGGTCGAAGGGATACAGCGTCAATGATTCGAATGTATTGAATTGTCCCATTTCGGTTTCCATTGCTTTAACAACAAGAAGGGTGTTCTCGCATCTTATGCCGTATCGGCCTTCGAGATATAGACCGGGCTCATCAGTGACAATCATTCCCGGTTGGAGAGGGGTGGGTACTTCATTGGTGCGAATGGAGTGGGGGCCTTCGTGAACGTTCAGGAAGTGTCCTACACCGTGTCCTGTCCCGTGCATGTAGTTCAAACCGGCATTCCAGAGTGGTAAGTGGGCTAATACATCGAGTTGAGTGCCTCTTGTTCCTGAAGGGAATATGGCTGTGGCGAGGTCGATATTGCCTTTTAGTACCAGGGTGAAATCGTGGCGCTGTTGGGCTGATGGCTCACCGAAGATCATTGTGCGAGTGATGTCGGTCGTGCCATCAAGATATTGAGCTCCTGAATCAACGAGTAGAAGTGAGTCTTTTCTGATATTGACATCGGTTTCGGGTGTGGCTGAGTAATGTACAATTGCTCCGTGGGGGCCATATCCGGCTATTGTGTCGAAACTTTCGTCAAAGAAGAGTTCGCGTTGCGAGCGGTGATGTCGAAGGATGTTGGCGATGGTGATTTCAGTTACTTTGTTGCGCTTGTTTATTCGCTGCTCGATTTCTATGAATGCCTTAACTAAAGCCACGCCGTCTCTTACCATTGCTGAACGCATGCCCTGGATCTGGGTGTCGTTTTTTACAGCTTTCCATAGAGGAACGGGAGATGTGATGCACTTTGCCTGTTGGTCTAATATTTCGATTATGCGTGATGAGGTTGTGGCCGGGTCAACCGTGATGACCGGTGCTGTATTCTTTTGCAGGATAGTTGTAAGTTGGTCGTATGGTCTGACTTCTATTTCGAGGTTGTCTAAATAAGCGGCTACGTTGAGGGTTATCTTATCGGGGTTTATGAATAGAGTGCCTCCTTGAGTTGTTACTAATAGGTATGCTGTTGCGACTGGGTTGCATCGTACATCGCGAGAACGGATATTTAGAAGCCATGCCAATTCATCGAGCGCTGAGATCAGCATCGCGTCGGCGTTGTTTTCGGCCATGAACTCACGAATTTTCTCGAGCTTTGTCTTGGCGCTTTCACCGGCATATATTTCATTGTGTATGATGACGGGGCTGTTGGATAGTGCCGGACGGTCAATCCATAATTCTTTGGCAGGGTCGAAGTCGGTAGTGATGCTGATTCCGTGAGGCTGGAGTTCGTGGATGGTTTTCTCTATTTCGTTTTGAGAAAAAAGTAATCCGTCGAGGCCTACTGAGTCGTTACGGTTGAGGTTCTCTGTCAGGTATTCATTTATAGTGGGGGTACCGGGCATCGCGATTTTCATTATTTTGATTTCCGACCCTTCAACTTGTTCTGCAGCCTGAATGAAGTAGCGCGAATCAACCCATAGAAGAGCGGCATTGGTAGTTATGACAAGCGTGCCTGCAGAGCCGGTAAATCCGGAGAACCAGCGTCTGACCTGCCAATGCGGTCCGATGTATTCACTTTGGTGTGGGTCGCATTGCGGTATAATTGTGGCTGCGATATTTTCCCTGGCCATTATGTGGCGCAGGGCGTTTATTCGTTGGTTGGTTGTCTTGTTCATTGTATAGTTGCCTTCGCGCTATATTTAATTAATGTGTATTTAGTAAATAGGACTTTGATTTACAAAAATACACACAAGTTTTAAATTTTGCGAGATATGTACACTTTTTTTATTTAGTAATGATCTCGGTCGGTTGATTTGCGTTTCGGTGGCCGGCTTCGTCAATATCGTTTATACTGAAAATCGGTATGCGAAAGTGAAAAAAACGAAATGGTTGATAATGAATCAAATGGCGAAAAAGTGTAAAAAAAATATGAAAAATAGTCTGGAAAATTTTGGAGATATCAAATTTGTTCGTAACTTTGCACCGCAATTGGGACGGAAACCTACTCGTTGAAGTCAAGGTTGCAGAGAAAATTGAAAATGCCTCTTTAGCTCAGTTGGCCAGAGCACGTGATTTGTAA
>CANOKG010000147.1 GCA_947566655.1 uncultured Muribaculaceae bacterium
CTCATTCTTTAATATAACTATTTTTTGTGTGTTAAATTCAAACACACTCTAAGAGCCTGTCTGGTTTTAACTCGTATTAAGATCGAGTGTCAATTTTGGCGAATTTTAGATTAATGCGAAACTAATACTTTAAAATCCTTCATTCGATAATATAATCATTTTAGTGTGTTAAAACCAGACAGGCTCTAAAAGCCTGTTTACTTTTAACACACTATTAGAACTATGGTAAATGAAAAAAATGGCAAACGCTGAAAGCGTTGCCATTTTTTCATCTTCACTGAAGTTAATTATTCTCAAGGCTTCCGGGCCGAATATATAGTGCAGGCACCGAAGGTGAGTGGCAGATAACAGGTATCAGTAAAACCTGCTTGCCTCATCAATTGAAGCATATCATCACCCTGCGCAACAGCTGCGATGCTCTCAGGCAGATAACTATAAGCACGAACATCTTTCGATACCATACGCCCAATGAATGGAATGACAAAGCGTGTATAGAATCGATACAACGGGCCGGTCAACCAGCCTCGCGGCGTACTGAGCTCAATGACACACAGCACTCCATTGGGTTTCAGCACACGCTGCATCTCGCGATAGCCTTCGAGCAATCGCTCGAAGTTTCTAACGCCATAGGCTACAGTTACAGCGTCAAAGCAGGCATCATCAAAAGGCAATTTCAAGCAATCGGCCTGCATGAAACCGATTCTTTCAGACAATCCTATCTCAGAAACTTTTTTTCGGCCAACCGACAGCATACCCTCCGACAAATCAATGCCGGTAATTCTACATCCTGCTACTTTGCGGGCGAGCTGTATAGCCAAATCACCGGTACCTGTAGCTACATCGAGAATGGAACCCGGATAAGAAGCTGCCACCATATTGACAGCACGGCGTCGCCATAACTTGTCAATACCCATAGTCATAGCTCGATTCATGAAATCATAGGCAGGAGCAATAGAATCAAACATCTCCTGCACCTGCTCATGCTTTGACCGCGCATCACCATAGGGGGTGACACATTCAGCACCTTTAGCCTTGTCGTTCACCTGTTTAATGACTAAGTTTGTCAAGACAATCGAGAACGTTACGCTCGATACGTCCGGCTAAATCGGCTTCAGGTGCCTTAACAAATTCACGACCGGTGATATGCTCGAAAAGCTCGATATAGCGGTTGCTCACCGATTCGATAAACTCAGGAGTCATTTCGGGTACTTTCTGACCGGCTTTTCCCATGAAATCATGTTCAATGAGCCATTGACGCACAAATTCTTTGCTCAACTGGCGTTGGGGCTCTCCTTTTTCAAAGCGCTCCTCATAGCCATCGGCATAGAAATAACGAGATGAATCGGGAGTATGAATTTCGTCAATCAGAATCACCTTACCATCACGCTTACCAAATTCATACTTTGTATCAACAAGAATCAAACCCTTCTCGGCAGCCATCTCAGTTCCCTTTTTAAAGAGAGCTCTCGTGTACTGCTCCATTACCTCATAATCCTCGGCACTTACAATACCTTGCTCGATGATCTCCTCGCGCGAGATATTTTCATCGTGACCCGCATCGGCTTTGGTAGTAGGAGTAATGATAGGCTCAGGGAAACGTTGGTTTTCACGCATGCCCTCAGGAAGTTTAACACCACACAGCTCGCGGCATCCTGCCTGATATTCGCGCCATGCACTACCTGTAAGATAGCCACGAATGATCATCTCAACTCTGAAACCTTCACATTTGTAACCTACGGTAACCATAGGATCGGGAGTTGCAAGCTTCCAGTTTGGAACAATGTCGGCTGTGGCATCAAGGAAAGTAGCAGCAATCTGGTTAAGTACCTGTCCTTTATAGGGTATACCTTCAGGAAGGATAACATCAAATGCCGATATGCGATCGGTTGCAATCATTACCATCAGGTCATCGTTGATAGTGTAAACGTCACGCACTTTACCGTGGTAGACTGCGGTTTGACCCGGAAAATGAAAATCGGTGGTTACTAATGTGTTTGCCATTGCTAAATCTTGTGAAATTATTGGATTATTGTTTGTTATCAGAGTTTTGATCCTGCAGGCGCAGAGCCTGTTCCTTATCGTAGGCCTCGTAGGCCTGGACTATACGTTGCACCAATTGGTGTCTTACTATATCTTTCTTACCAAACTCCACTCGTCCAATGCCAGGAACATCTTTCAAAACTTTGAGAGCCTGTACCAAGCCCGACACAGTAGAGCGGGGAAGATCAATCTGTGTGATATCGCCGGTGATTATCATCTTGGCATTCATGCCCAGACGTGTCAGGAACATTTTGATCTGATGGGTGGTAGTGTTCTGAGCTTCATCGAGAACTATGACAGCATCGTTCAACGTGCGACCTCTCATGAAGGCCAATGGAGCAATCTGTATTACATTGGTCTCCATGTATTCTTTCAGTTTTACAGCCGGAATCATATCCTCCAATGCATCATACAACGGTTGCAGGTAAGGGTCGATCTTATCTTTCATGTCGCCGGGCAGGAAACCGAGTTTTTCACCTGCTTCAACAGCCGGGCGTGAAAGTATTATCTTCCTGACTTCTTTATTTTTTAAAGCTCTTACGGCCAATGCTATGGCCACATAGGTTTTACCTGTTCCGGCCGGTCCCATAGCAAAAGTCAAGTCATTATTCTGAAAAGTTTCGACCAGAAGCTGTTGATTTGGCGTACGTCCCTGAATAGGCTTGCCGTTTACGCCATATATAATAACGTCATCGCTTTTCATTGCCCGGGGTTCGCTACCCTTCAATATGTCAAGAATAACGTCCTCGGGGAGCTTATTATATTGTGAACAATAAGCTTCGAGTTCTTTAAGTTTCTGTTCAAACTTGCTTGTTTCTTCCTCGTCACCGATAACTTTAATCACATTGCCACGAGCCGCAACACGCAATTTAGGAAAAAGATTCTTGATAAGCTGCATGTTACAGTTGTTGACGCCATAGAAACTTACCGGGTCGACATTTTCAATTATAATGATGCGTTCAATCATAGCACAAAGTTAAGTATACTCTATATTTATTTAAAGTTTTAAAGTCAAAAAATGTTCATTCATCGATGGAAAGTATTAACTTTGTAGTCGAACTACTAACAAATTATTTTGTAAAAACGATATTACCAATTTCTGTTATTTACTTATGAAAAAATTCATCTTCTCTCTACTGTCATTAATCATCGCCACTAACATCTGTGTTGCACAAGGCGACACTCTGACCATAGCTTCTAAATATATCGATCCAGCAATGAAAGTAGTGGTCGTGACTCCCGATGGCTACAATAAACCCGAAAACGCTCAACGACACTACCCGGTAGTGTATCTTCTACACGGCTATGGCGACCGCTATGATTGCTGGCCAACCCGCACTCAACCGGCAATTGACTCTCTCGCCACAAACTGGAATATGATTTTTGTTTGCCCTGATGGTAGAAACAGTTGGTACTTCGACTCCAAAACCAATCCTAAAATGCAAATGGAGTCATTTATCACAAAGGACCTTGTTCCCTATATCGACAAGAAATTCCGCACGATAGCCGATAGCCAACACCGCGCCATAACCGGGCTATCGATGGGTGGCCATGGTGCTCTTTGGCTCGCAATGCGCCACAGTGACATCTGGGGCAATGCCGGCGCGACAAGTGGTGGAGTTGACTTCACTCATTGGCCCAATGGCTGGAACATCGATAACGCACTCGGTCGATATGAAGACAACCCCGAACTTTGGAAAAACTCCACTGTATTGTCACTGGTCCCGACATTGAAACCCGGCCAAGTCAACATCATCTTCGACTGTGGTACCGATGACTTTTTCTTCGAAGTCAATGAAAATCTCCATAAAGCACTTCTCGAAGCCAAAATTCCTCACGACTATATTTCGCGGCCGGGTGCACATACTCATGAATACTGGCGCAACGCTATTCTTTTCCAACTACAATTCTTCAATCAACAATTCAAGAAATAGGTACAAAAAATGACGTTTAAGTTTTTAGCATTTTCATCCTTAGCAATCATCTCTGCTCTCGGTTCTGCATCAGCACAGTCTACCGAGCCCGAGGTTTATACCATACCCGGTCTTATCGATGATGACACCTCACTCCCTACCGACACAGTGCCAGAGATCGATCTTTTACAACTCCTAATCAACGAGCAAGAAGAGGAAGAGGCCTCGGAGACCAACGCGACTGTAAACCTACAACCCGATTCCATCGCGGTCGATTCGCTACCATCATTTGAAGAATTACTGCTAATAGAACAAGAACGGCTTAAATACCCTCTCGAAATTGACACCTCGATCGATGTAAGCGGTCAAACTATGCCAATGCTATTATATATGCCGATAGTTTACAAACCCTTCGACATCAACCTCACAGAAAAGGAACCGATAATAGTTCCTTCACCAAAAAAAGAGATATCACTCACCCAGCCGGTATGGATTCAGAACGAAGTAAACCGCTACCATAAGCTGCGCGTATATCAACAAGAATTTTGTGCCCACTACCCATGGGTCGTAAAGCTTAATCTCGAATCACTTCCTGAGCCTCCAAAGAAATATGTTGCTACAGTTGATCCCAAAAGCGCTACCATCACCATTAGCGAAGTAAAAATCGATATTAAAGAAGCTAATAAAGAAATCGAGGGTATAAAAGTCAACAGAAAGAACTGGCTGCACACTTTCACCGGCTCACTGCAATTCTCACAGGCCTACAACTCTCCAAACTGGTATCAAGGTGGAAACAATAACCTTAACCTCATCAGCAACTTTGTATGGAACGTAAAACTCAACCAGAAGTATTACCCCAACCTATTGTTTGAAAACACTGTACAGTATAAACTTGCCATAAACAATGCTCCCGACGATGAGTTGCGAAACTACAGCATCTCCGAAGACAGATTTCAGATCAACACAAATTTCGGTCTGAAAGCGGCCTACAATTGGTACTACTCTGTCAACATGCAGTTTAAAACACAGCTACTTAACAATCATCCCAAAAACAGCACCGCACTAACAGCCGCTTTCCTGGCCCCGGCCGAACTTAACCTCGGTATCGGTATGACATACAGCAGTACCACACCAAATAAGAAGGCGTCATTCAACCTATCAATAGCACCACTTTCTTACAATATGATAGCTTACGCCAACAAGTCGGTAACCGCCTATCGCGGTAAAGCCGTCACAAATCAATACGGTTCCAATCTGGAAGCCAAAATGACATGGAGACCTACCTATAACATCACCTATAGCACGCGACTGTACACGTTCACCAACTACGAGTACCTGCAGGGTGATTGGGAAAACACTATTTCGTTTGATATAAACCGATTCCTCACTACTCAAATATATGTTCACCTGCGCTATGACTCGTCAACAAAAAAGCGGGAAGATACCAAATGGCACCAGTGGCAATTAAAAGAGATTCTCAGCTTCGGATTTTCTTATAAATTCAGCTCGCTCTGATGAGCCGAATCATTACCATACTGACAGTGGCCATGATTGCATCTTTTGCAATTATGGCCACTGATTTGTCTCACTACATACCTTCAGCGCCACCTGTTTATAAAGGATACAACGACATCGACTCCATTAAAGCCGTAATTCGAACACGCCCACTATCTCAGATAGAAGGTCTATGGCTTATAGCCGACAATCAGACAACAGTTGTTGTAGAACCGGCCGCAACACCACAAATCAACCAACCAAACTACAACGCTTTTCAAGTGGTACTCATTAGTTCAGCTCGCAAAGCAATCAGACCCGGAACTGTGTTAGGCTATATTGCACCGGCCGGACAACCCGGAAAATATAATGCCTACTTCTATGCCCACGGAAAGCAGAAAATACTCTCCAAGTTAGAACAATTCCAACTAACGATGCCCGATGATTCACACATAGGCATGACTTCGTCCAAGCCAAAATGGAGAGTATCTC
>CANOKG010000148.1 GCA_947566655.1 uncultured Muribaculaceae bacterium
ATTTAAAATTCGCATAAAATTGACACTCAATCTTAATACGAGTTAAAACCAGACATACTCTAAACCGTTGCCAGAGAAAAAGACTCGGTTTTTTAAACAAAAAGACGAATTTTTCAAACAAATCACTAACTTTGCATTTGCCAGTTGAAATTCATTTATTTTCCACAGCTTAAATTAAAATTTAACGAAATATTAAAATGAAACATTTACATTCGATCATTATCGTCATGAATTACAGGCAACGTATACTGACCGTGCTTCTAAGTCTGATTTGTGCCGTGACAACCTGTTTGGCCGCAGATAGAAATGAAGCAGCCGGAAGAGGTGAGATCAAATTGATCTCTGAAGCCGGCCATGGAGGAATCAGCAAGTGGCAGATGATGAAGGCCGATGAACTGAGTGCCGGCGGACAAAAGATTTCCTCGCGGCAGTTTTCAACCGGTGGCTGGCAGGAAGCCGTGGTTCCGGGTACGGTGCTGAATTCATTGGTATATAATAAAAAATATCCCGAACCTTATTACGGGCTTAACAATAAGATAGAGTCAGGCCTTATTCCCGACATCTCGGTCGCGGGCCGCGATTTCTATACCTATTGGTTTCGCACCGAGTTTGACATTCCAGAGTCGTTCAAAGGCAAAATCGTCTGGCTCAGGGCCGACGGAATCAACTACCGGGCAGAGATATGGGTCAATGGACATCTTGTCGGCACTCCCAAGGGAATGTTCATGCAAAACTGCATCAATGTCACCGATTATGTTAAAGAGGGCAGCGGAAATGTTCTGGCGGTGAAAGTATATCCGGTCGATGCTCTCGGAAGTACCGAACCCAAAAGCTGGGGCGCGCCGGGCGAGTTCCGCAACGGCGGCAATGGCGAGATCGGCCTCAACACGACAATGTTGATGTCGGTCGGTTGGGATTTCACTTTCATGGATGGTATCAGAGACCGTAATACCGGCATATGGCGTGACATCACCCTGTTTACTACAGGCAAAATCGCGCTCCGTCACCCGTTTGTCAAATCAGAACTTGACAAGCCCGGTTATGACCGATCGACAGAATCGGTTTCTGTAGAGGTCGTGAACGCGACCGACGGTTATGCGCCCGTGAACTGTACCGTTAAGGGAGAGATCGTAGGCGAGGGAATAAGTTTCGAGAAAACGCTCAAAGTGCAGCGTGGAGAAGAAAAAATTGTCGAGTTTAGGGCAAGCGATTTTCCCCAGTTGATCATAAAGAACCCGCGTTTGTGGTGGCCATTGAACAAGGGACCGCAGAATCTCTATGAGTTAAAAATGACAGTCGAGGTCAACGGGGAGGTGTCAGACTCGCTGACCACCCGTTTCGGAATACGTGAGATTACGTCAGACCGCAACACTCCCGACCGGTCGCGAGTGTTCTATGTCAACGGAAAGCGGCTTTTCATACGCGGTTCAAACTGGATTCCCGAGGCGATGTTGAGGTCGACAGACGAGCGCACCTACGCCGAGCTGCGCTATACCCGACAGGCCGGTATCAATTTGCTGAGAATGTGGGGCGGCGGCATCGCCGAGTCAGACTATTTCTTCCAACTGTGTGATGAACTTGGCATTTTGGTTTGGCAGGAATTCTGGTTGACCGGTGATACGAAACACCCCGTCGACAAGGCTAACTATCTCGCTAATGTCGAGTCGACAGTGAAGCGTTTGCGCAATCACCCGTCGCTGGCCTATTATGTGGCGTCAAACGAGAGCAGCGAGGTGACCGGAACGCCCGAAATGATCGCTCGTCTTGACGGTACGCGAGGCTACCAGATGCAGTCGGAGTGTGACGGAGTGCATGACGGCAGCCCCTACAAACAGGTGAATCCTATGCAGCACTACGAGAACACGGCCTCACCTCGAGGTAGCCGTGTCGACGGTTTCAATCCCGAGTATGGAGCGCCGACACTCCCCACTGTCGAGATTTTGCGTGAGATGATGGACGAGAAAGATCTGTGGCCTGTCAATAAAGAGGTTTGGGATTATCTTGACGGGAATGGCTTCCACTTGATGTCGACCACATATACCGACCTCGTAAATCAATACGGCAAATCTTCTTCAATAGATGAGTTCGCCCGTAAAGCGCAGCTTGTCGGCGCGATGAACTCTAAAAGCATCTGGGAGGTATGGAATTACAATAAACTCGGATATGGAGACCGGTTTTGTTCGGGATTGTTGTTCTGGTATCACAATTGTCCGGTGCGTCAGGTCGCCTCGCGCATGTGGGATTGGTCACTCGAACCGACAGCATCGCTCTATCACACAGCCAACTCGCTCGAACCAGTACATCCCCAGTTTGACTATTTGAAAAATACGGTATCGGTGGTCAATGACTACTACCGTCCAGTAGAAGATTATACGCTTTTGGCACAGATCTATGACCTTGACAGCCACAAGGTGTGGGAGAAGACGGTGAAGGTGAACGTACCTGAAGACGGTGTGGCTAATGATTTGCTGAAAGTGGAGTTCCCCGATAATATCTCGCAGGTGCATTTCATCAACCTCGTTTTGACCGACAACAACGGAGAGAAGGTCGGATCAAACTTCTATTGGCGTTCCAACGACCGCTATGAGGGAAGCAAGACCCTTACAGGTCCCGCCGTGTCGGGCTTCGAGAGCCTTGGCTCGATGAAACCTGCCAACGTAAAGGTGAAAGTGGGTCGACTGCGTGAGGATAACGGACGTCGACTGGTTGACATAACAGTTCGCAACACCTCGAAAACTATAGCGTTTTTCAACCGACTGCAACTTCAAGACGGTAATGGCAGTCCGGTCAGACCGTCACATTACACCGACAATTTCTTCACGCTCATGCCCGGAGAGAATAAAATAGTTACGATCGAGACAGCATCGGAGAATATACCCGAAGAAACGATGGTGATGTTTGAAGGTTGGAACGCGACCCGGCAAAAGTTTAATCTCGGCAAACAGATCGGAAAATGAGACGGATTGTTATGTTTCTGACCGCGATGATGTTTGTTGCGGCAGTGCAAGCCTATGATGTGGTTATCGTTGGCGGCACACCCGGTGGAATCATGACAGCCGTGGCGGCGGCCCGCGAAGGAAAGAGATCGGTGCTTCTCGAGCGCACGTCACATGTCGGCGGTCTTCCGGCCAACGGCCTTGGTGCGACCGACATATATACCCGTGGAGCGACAACAGGACTGTTCCACGAGTTCACTCAGCGAGTAAAAAGTTATTATATAGATAAATTTGGAAAAGATTCACAACAGGTAAAAGATTGTAGCGACGGATTTCATTTCGAGCCTTCGGTCGCGGAAAAGGTTTTTGCAGAAATGCTCGATGAGCATAGGGATAAAATCAGTGTGCTTACAAAGCGGCAGTTTGATGCCGATCCCGCTAATGTGACAGTTGCCGACGGGGTCATCGAAGGCATCAAAGTACAGAACCTGGAAACCGGAGAAACTGAGAATTATGCAGGCAAGATCTTTGTAGATGCAACCTACGAGGGAGATCTCGGTGCCGCAGCCGGCGTGCCGTTCCGTATAGGCCGTGAAAGCAAAGAAGAGTTTGGAGAGCCCGGCGCCGGCCGAGCATACGAATATTGGAAAAGTTGTCCGGCAGCGGGATCGACCGGCGAACCCGACAATGCCGTGCAGGCCTACAACTATCGTCTTTGTCTGACAGATAATCCAGACAACCGTGTTTCTATATCGAAGCCTGAGCGGTATGACAGAAGAGATTATGAATCGTTAGTGGAAGATGTATGGACGGGCCGCAATACTCTGATGGTGATGCGTAATGTCACCGACAGCATGCTTGAGGCAAACCGCCGTCACATTGCCGCGGGCAATATCACCCGTCTTCCCGGCGACAGCTGGGGACTACGCAAAATCAGCAGCATCGTTTTGTTGCCCAATGGCAAGACCGATGCCAACAACCAGCACGGGGCGTTCATATCGACTGACCTACCCGAGGAAAACTGGCCGTGGCCCACATCGTCGTGGGAATGGCGCGACCGGTTTGCACAGCGACTGAAAGACTATACACTCGGGTTGTTGTGGTTTGCCCAGAATGACCCTGAACTTCCATCCCATTTCCGTGAGGAGGTTAAAAAGTGGGGGTTGGCAAAAGATGAATATTGCGACAACGGTAATTTTCCACGTCAGGTTTATGTCAGAGAAGGACGCAGATTTGAAGGCGAATATTTCTTCACCGCAAAAGATGCGCTTCCGATGGCCGAGGGACAGCGGCCTCCGGTTCACCCGACCAGTATTACGGCCAGCCATTATGCCCTTGACTCACATGCGGCACGCAAACGTGAGTCGGGCAGAGCTCATCTTGACGGATTCATAAGCTATCAGACCGCGCCCTACACGGTGCCCTACGGTGTGATCGTTCCCAAGACGGTGAAAAACCTGCTGTTCCCGGTTCCGGTTTCCGGATCTCATATCGGTTTCTCCACACTGCGCATGGAACCGTGTTGGATGGCACTCGGACAGGCGGCCGGCATAGCCGCATCATTGGCAATCGATACATCGGCCCCGGTTCAGAAGATAGACGTGAGAGAACTTCAAGAACGGTTGATTGCCAACGGAGCGACTCTGGTATATTTCCGTGACATGACGCCTGAAAGCCCACGGTTTGCTGAGGTACAGCGATTGGCTTTGAGTGGAAAGCTCACCGGTTGGAATGCCGCCCTGGAAGAGAAAAATACTAAACAATAAATCAGTCATTATGGCAAAAAAACTTATTACTATTTTAATGATGTTGCTGTCACTGCAATGTGTGACGGCACAGAAAAGCGCGTTGAAAAACTTCCCTCAGGGTTACACTCCCCAGGAGGTAGGCCGCCGCATGGCTTACAGATTCGTAACCGAGAAACATTCTCTTCACATCGGCAAATGGATCAGCTACCCCGAGACATTCTATTGGAACGGATCCATACGCTATGCCAAACTATCTGACGACAAGTCGCTCATGACTCTTCTTCAACGTCGTTTCGAGCACCTGTTCAACGAAGAGAGCGAGTATCTCCCGATCATGAACCACGTCGACGTGAACATGTTCGGAAGTCTTCCCCTGTGGCTCTATGAAGTTACCGGCGACACACGCTACAAGGAGGTAGGAATGCCCTACGCCGACACCCAATGGCAGGTGCCTGCCGACGCAACCACCGAACAGAAGGCATGGGCCGACGACGGTTATTCATGGCAGACCCGCATGTGGATCGACGACATGTATATGATTCCTATCGTTCAGACCCAGGCCTACAAAGTGACAGGCGACATGAAATATCTTGACCGCACCGCACGTGAAATGGTGAAATATCTCGACGAGCTGCAACGGCCCAACGGTTTGTTCTATCATGCTCCCGACGTGCCTTATTATTGGTGTCGCGGAAACGGTTGGATGGCTGCCGGTATGACCGAAGTTCTGAAAAATCTGCCCAAGAATCACAAGGACCGCGCCCGAATCATGGAAGGATATCAGACCATGATGAAGAGCCTGCTCAAGTATCAGAACAAAGAAGGTCTGTGGAACCAGCTTCTTGACGAACCTGACTACTGGACTGAGACATCAGGATCGGCTATGTTCATCTATGCATTTATCAACGGAGTCAAGAACGGCTGGCTTGACGCAAAGGAGTATGGCCCGGCAGCACGCAAAGGTTGGCTGGCATTGGTTGACTACATCAATGAAAAGAACCAGATCAGCAACGTCTGTGCCGGAACCAATAAGAAAAACGACAAACAGTATTATTACGACCGACCCCGCAACATCGGTGACTACCACGGACAGGGTCCCGTTCTGTGGTGTGTTGCAGCATTGATGGAGAAATAATATGCTTGGATTTAAACCATGTTAAACTGTCAAACACCCAAAACAGTTTCTTAGAGTATGTTTGAATTTAAATAGTTTTTAACCTTGAACATGATTAAGCAGAAGTT